>PXDL01000452.1 GCA_003566395.1 Balneolia bacterium
GAGTTCGGGCCGCTCAACAATGGCGCTGTTCAGGGAGATTTTGTCGGCCCCGGCCGAGAGCAGCTCTCCGATTTCCTCCGTACTCCGGATGCCTCCGCCCACGGTAAAGGGAATGGTAATATTCAGGGCTATTTCGCGGACCAGTGCCACCAGGGTTTTGCGTTTCTCGTTGGTAGCGGTGATGTCCAAAAATACAAGTTCATCGGCCCCTTCCTGAGAATAACGCACCGCCAGCTCAACAGGGTCGCCTGCATCGCGAAGCCCAACAAAATTTACGCCTTTAACGGTGCGTCCGTTTTTGATATCGAGGCAGGGAATAATACGTTTGGCGAGCATGGCTGGAAAAGTGTGAGGTGTAATGAATTAAGTTAAAATCGGGAAAAATCGTTGCGGAGCCAGGTTTTTTCAAGCAGCAGAGAGAGCATCAGCAGAAAAACCCCGGGAAACAGAAAGCGCGGATAGCGGTCAACCACATCCATATAGAAATCTTCTTCAAAAGCCGTTGTTTCCAGCCGGTCGATTTCATTATACACTTCGGAAAGCTCGCGGCTGTCTCTGGCCCGGAAGTAACGTCCTCCGGTCATTTGGGCCATTTCGGTGAGCATAGGCTCGTCAATTTCAATGGGAATACTCAGGTAGCGGCGGCCGAAAACCGGATCATCGACGGGATAGGGCGCCGAGGTTTCCCCGCTTGCCCCGATTGTATAAAGCCTGATACCCAGCGCCCGGGCAATCTCGGCCGAGGTGACGGGATCAATTTCTCCCGCATTGTTTTCGCCGTCTGTGAGCAGGATAATCACCCGTGATTCGGCCTCGCTGCCGCGTAAACGGTTCACGGCCGTAGCCACACCCATACCGATTGCGGTACCGTCGCGCACAATTCCCATATCCATCATATCAATTTGGTTATGCACAAGCCGGTGGTCCAGCGTGGGCGGAACAAGGGTGATGCTCTCCCTGGCAAAAACCACGACCCCGATGCGGTCGTTACTGCGCTGCCTCACAAAGTTTTGGGCTACCTGCTTGACAGCCAGAAAGCGGTTGGGTTGCAAATCCTCGGCCAGCATGGATGACGAAATATCGATTACAAGAATGATGTCTATACCGTCCACGGAGCGCTCAATCCGCACATTCTCTTCCTGCGGCCGCGCCAGGGCAAGAATGATGAGGATCACTGAAAACAAGCGAAACAGCGGAATAAGCCACCACAGACGGGTTCTGATTCCGGTCGGAATTTCAGTGAACGCATCGGTTCGTGAAAAAATCATGGCCGGGGTCTGCTTGCGGCTATACCACCACCACTCGGCTGCAATCAGCAGCGGAATAATGAGCAACGCGATAAGCCATTCCGGGTTCAGCCAAATCATGAAGAAGACGGTGTGTTGGTTTCTGATTCTCGGGGCGCATATTTCCGGTGATGCGCCAGCCGCATTTGCTCAACAAGCCGCCGGTCGTGGGTTTCAAGCTGAGAGGCGGCGGTATCGAGCTGATCGAGCACTTCTGTAATCCGTTCAGGTCCGGGTTCATACCGGGCAAATTTTACCATATCGGATTCCGAGAGCAGGGCTTCGGTAAGTTCAACATGAGACGGATTGATGCGCCGGGCTTTCAGCGCCTGAACGACTTCGCGCGTGGTTTGCTCCAAAGCCGGAAAGGTGTATAAACGCTCGTAATAGCCACGAAGTGCATCGCTGTAGCGGACGTAAAACGCCTCGGTGCCGAGTTCTCCTTTCTGATGTTCGCTTCGCAACGCATCAATCGATTGCTTCAACTCTTTGTACGGATTAATAAACTCCGGAATTTTGTAAGGCTCTTCGACCAGAGGCGGAGGTTCGGGCTTGCGGATGTAGCGGTACCAGTACCAGAATCCGCCGCCGGCTACAGCGATCAGCAGGGCGGCTATAATCCAAGGCAGAAGAGAAGCAGCAAACTCGAAAATAGGTTTCAACGGCCGTAACTCGTCGTCCTCAGCGAGGGTGGCGCGAAAGTGGAAAAGCAGGGGAGGCAACTCAAAAGCCAGGGTGTCGGTCTGCTGTATTCCTACCACGAAGAGGTCTTCAAGCTCGGTGTCTTCATCCCCGAAAAACTGAAGCGAAATACGTGCGCTGTCGGCTTCCTGTGGCGTGATGCCGAAGGCTGCATTACGGAATTCGAACGGATCGCTGAACTGAGTGCTGTCGGGAAAAATGACCCGGTCGAAGGCCTGAGATCCTTCAAAAACAATGTAAATGTCGAATACCTGACCGGCGCGCAGACTGTCATGAGAGGCGGAAATGTGAACGGGCTGAGCTTCGGCCCGGGAGTGTGGCCCGGCGCAGACGAGCTCAATCACCAAAAACAAACTGCAAACAAGAAAGGGAAAAATGAACGTGCGCATCAGAATCGGTTGTGACGTTGCCGGAACAGCCCGGAAAGCGGCTCAATATAGGATTCATTTGTATAAAGGTGAACATGATCGACCTGAAGCTTTATCAGTTTCTGCGAGAGCTGTTGTTTCTCGGTATAGCGTTTTCGCGCGTAAGATTTTCGTACAGAGGGGTCGGAGGAATCCACCAGTATTCGGCGACCCGTTTCGGTATCCAGCAGCGGGATAAGGCCGATATCAGGAAGTTCCGACTCCACGCGGTCGTCCACACACAGACAGATGAGATCATGTTTTTTGTTCATCACCTTCAGCGGTTTTTCGTAGCCGAAATCCTGCATATCGCTGATAAGGGTGATGATGGAGCGGCGGCGCAAAATGCGGTTCACATAGTTTAAAGCAGCGGAAATATCGGTGCCCGGATGTTTCGGTTTTGTGGTGAAAAGCTCCCGGATGAGCCGAAGCACGTGCAGACGGCCTTTGCGGGGCGGGATGAACTTTTCAACTTTACCGGAAAAAAGGAGCAGCCCGACCTTGTCGTTATTTTTGATGGCGCTGAAGGCGAGTACGGCCGCCAGCTCGGTAGCCAGGTCCATTTTACGCTGGGTGAAGCTGCCGAAAAGTCCGCTCGAAGAAATATCGGCGCAAATCATCAGGGTTTGCTCACGCTCTTCTTCAAATATTTTGATGTAGGGCGTTTCACTTCTGGCGGTCACATTCCAGTCAATCAACCGCACGTCGTCGCCGAATTGATAGGGACGCACTTCGGCAAACGCCATGCCGCGGCCTTTGAACGCAGACAGGTATTCTCCCCCAAAAAGATTGTTAACCAATCCTTTGGTCCGGATTTCAAGATATCTGACTTTTTTGAGTATATCGGCGGAGGTCATCGGCGATCAGTCCGGATTGATGGCAGGTGAATGTAACGTTTATTTTCCATGTATTCGGAAACGCATAAAATAATGATGAGCACACACTAAATTGTGCTTTTTTACAAAGAAAAACGACCGGACACGCAGAAGGGGCAGGTTTGTAATATCGGCTTGTTGTTCCCTATCTTTAATCGTTTTTCGACTGTAGCAGCGCCCGCGGCGATGCAATAGCTTAATTCATTGTTATTATTAACCATTACATACAGACAGAGGGTGATGCCCCGACTCGTCAACCTAACCAACTAAGGAATTATTATGCTGATTGGTGTTCCAAAAGAAATTAAGACCCACGAAAACCGTGTGGCGCTGCTTCCATCCGGCGTAGTCCAGCTGAAAAAGCAGGGCCATGATGTTATTGTAGAAAAAAATGCCGGGCTCGGAAGCGGCTTCCCCGATGAGCTTTATACCAATGCCGGTGCCGAAATTATTGAGACTGCCGAAGATGTCTGGGCCAAAGCCGGGATGATTATGAAGGTGAAAGAGCCGATCGAACAGGAATACCAGCTGATGCGGGAAGATCAAATTATTTTCACCTACTTCCATTTTGCCGCAAGCAGAGAACTGACCGAAGCCGTGAAGCTCTCCGGAGCGATCGCCATCGCCTATGAAACCGTGGAAAAACTGGACGGATCGCTTCCGCTGCTGATCCCGATGAGCGAAGTTGCCGGACGTATGGCTTCTCAGGAAGGAGCCAAGTTTCTTGAGCGTCCCGTTGGCGGCCGCGGCGTGTTGCTTGGCGGAATTCCGGGCGTGAATCCGGGCAAGGTGATGGTGCTCGGTGGTGGTATCGTCGGGGTGAATGCCGCCCGAATTGCTGCCGGCATGGGAGCCAACGTCACGATTTATGACATCAGCCTGAATAAACTGCGCTACCTGGATGAAGTGATGCCCAAAAACATCACCACTATGTTTTCTTCGGAAGTAAATATACGCGAGGGCATCAAAGAAGCGGACCTGGTGATCGGGGCCGTGCTGATTCCGGGTGCCAAAGCGCCGAAACTGGTTACCAGGGAGATGCTTTCCGATATGAAGCCGGGCGCCGTACTTGTTGATGTCGCGATTGATCAAGGCGGCTGTTTTGAAACATCCAAGGCTACTACTCACGATAAGCCGACCTACATTGTGGATGGCGTGGTTCATTACTGCGTGGCCAACATGCCCGGTGCCGTGCCCTATACCTCAACCATCGGACTCACCAACGTTACGCTTCCTTATGCGATACAAATTGCAAATAAAGGATGGGTGAAGGCGATACGCGAAAATCGCGAGCTTGAATTCGGCCTTAATATTGCCAACGGTAAAATCGTGTACCGCGATGTAGCCGAGGCCTTCGATATGGAATGGACGCCCCTGACCAAGTTTATGTCGCTGGTAAGCACTTAAGACGGACACATCCCTTATTCCATTGGATGTATCTTCATGAGGTCATCAAAAAAGCCCGCTCCGGAATTACCGGAAGCGGGCTTTTTTTAGCTGTTAACTTAAATCGTTTGCCGTTCAGAAAGTGGTCAGAGAAGAGATTTCATGGTTTCTCCGATCACGGCCGGGCTTTCACACACGGAAATGCCTGCTGCCGAAAGGGCCTTCATTTTTTCGTCGGCTGTTCCTTTTCCACCAGAAACAATAGCACCTGCGTGGCCCATACGGCGGCCCGGAGGAGCTGTACGGCCGGCAATAAACGCCACAACCGGTTTTTTGACATGTTCTTTGATGTAGGCCGCGGCTTCTTCTTCTGCGGTTCCGCCGATTTCACCAATTAGTATGATGGCTTCGGTGTCGCTGTCTTCATTGAAGAGTTTTACGGCATCGGTGTGGGTGGTCCCGATCACCGGGTCGCCTCCGATACCGATGGCGGTTGACTGTCCGAGTCCGGCTTTGGTGAGCTGGTCAACGGCTTCATAAGTCAGGGTGCCGGAGCGGGAAATAACGCCCACCGGACCGGGTTTGAAAATCATGCCGGGCATAATACCGACTTTGGCTTCATTCGGAGTAATCACACCGGGGCAATTAGGGCCGATAAGCGTGGCTCCGGAGCGTTCAACAATTGATTTTGCCGCGATCATATCTTTGACCGGAATTCCTTCGGTAATACAAATAATAACTTTAATTCCGGCCAGGGCGGCTTCAATTATGGCGTCGCCGGCGAAAGCAGGGGGTACGAAGATTACGGAGGTGTCGGCGCCTTCATCATTTACAGAGTCGGCTACGGTATTGAAGACGGGGCGGTCGAGGTGTTTGCTGCCTCCTTTACCCGGAGTTACGCCTCCGACAACTCTGGTGCCGTACTCAATCATCTGCTCGGCGTGGAACGTCCCTTCTTTGCCGGTAAATCCCTGTACAACAAGTCGAGTGTCTTTTCCAACTAATACGCTCATGCGCGAAATAATAATTTTAATAGAAATTTCAGTTAATAATAACCTCAGAATATACGGTCATGATGCAGAATTGACAAATGAGAAACCGGGGTTGGAACGCTTTGAAGACCGGCCCGGCTGAACTGAAAATATCGTACTGCGTGAGCGCACGGAACAGCGGGAACGTGGAATTTTCGGAAATATGAAAGCAGGAAAACCGGCGGGAAAGCTTCACTCTTACCGGCCGGTTTTGCCGTGAATCTCCAGAAGAGGGTAAAAATATAGGTCGGGGTGTGGTTATTGAGTAAAAATTATGAGAAATTCAGGCCAAATTACCTGTGTCACCAACGCGAATACATGGCCCATTCTACTACTGCATCAGCATCAAAACGCGACATCATCCTGAACGCAGCCGAGTATCTGTTTGCTGAGTCGGGGTTTAACGGCACTACGACGCGGGCAATCGCTTCCAAAGCGGGGGTCAATATTGCGATGCTCTCCTACTATTTCGGTACGAAGGAACAGCTACTTCACGCTGTTATCGAACGGTTTTCCGATCGGCTCGGCAAGGTTTTCGGTGATATAGAGCAGACCTACTCTGATCCCGCCGAACGCTTGCGAAACTGGATAAGCGCGTATGTGGACTACATTTTCGAGAATCCGAATCACGCCCGCATCGTGTATCGCCATGTGTCGGTGTCCAAGAATAAAGAGGATATCGTTAAGCTGGTAAGTGAGTTCAATAAAGTGCGGAATATCGTTTTGGAGGCCATCCGCGACGGCATCGAAAAAGGCGTGTTTAACGATGTGGATGCCCAACTTGCTATTACCTCCTTCACCGCGCCGGTAAACTCAATTGTAATTGAAGCCAACGTGATGCGGCAGCGTCTGAATATCAAACAACCGCGCTCAAAACTTTATCCGGTGGAATTCCGGGAGCGGGTAAAACAGCACATGCTGCAAATGTTTGAAAGTTTGCTCCTGAAACCGGTTGCGGCTACTTAGAGCTACGAATGACATAAATTTTATAGAGAAAGTCTTCCGGCCTTGGAAAATGACGTTTGGGTCGCTCCGCTCCCGATTTTGAATAGTGAGTGTTGAATTTTGAATAAATGTCGAAAAGAAAATTATTGAACTAAGCTATGACGGTCTTAAAAGAAGTTCATCTCGACTTGGGAGTTACAAGAATTGATCCAACCAATGGGATTAGATATAGATTTACTAAAAAGTTAGCTGCAAAGTAAGTCTATTCGCAGATTTCGATGAATTCGCTGCTTATTAACGCCCGAATTGAATCACCCGCAGCGGATCGGTTTTTGATGCGGTGTAGGCCGGGAAAAAGGATGCAAACGCACAAAGCGCCATGGTCGCCACGGAGACGATCACAAAATCCAGTAAATGAGGTTCAACAGGAGCCGTGCTCATATAATAGTTGTCTTCAGACAGCGGGATAACTTCGTAAGTACCCTGAAGCCAGTAGAAAAACAGCGAAATCGCTATTCCGATAATCAGGCCCACGGCGCCGACAAAAAGACCTTCGTACAGGAAAATTGAGCGGATGCCGCGGTCGGTGGCTCCCATCGTTTTCAATATGCCGATATCTCGGGTGCGTTCGAGAACCATCATCAACACCGCGCCGATAAGGTTGAACGCCGCCACGATAATCATCACCCCGATTACAAATGGAATGGTTTGCTCCTGAAGATCAATCCAGGCAAAAATATTACTGTAGGTCTGGTAAATGCTCTCCGCATAAAGCGGAAACATCAGGGAATTGTGAAGTTCGGCATGGACGGTGTTAATCATCGAGAGTTCGCTCACGCGCACATCAATCTGATCGGCAACACCTTCCGGCACGCTGAACAGCCGTGAAGCAGGTTCAAAGGCGATAAGCGCAAGACCGTCATCGAACATATCGATACCTGTGTGGTACACCCCCGTGAGCGTAAACTGCATAATTTCGGGAAACTGGCCCGCAGGCGGAGAGCCACGCACCGTGTACAGGGTGATGGTACTCCCGGGTGAAGCCGACAGCGTACGCGCAAGCCGCTGCCCGAGCACAATCCCGGGCCTGCCGCTCTCCTGAACCGTAAGGTCGTACCGCCCGGCGCTGATGTAGGTGTGCAGATCGGAGAGGTCGCCTTCCTCCTGAACACCCTTGATAAGGCTGCCTTCCACAAAATCACGCGCCTGCACCATACCCTGACCCATAATGGCAAGCTGAGCCGCATCCACGCCGTCGCGGCCTTCTATGAAGGTGAGCAGCGTATCGGCCTGACTTATTGGGTTGGAAGTGTAGGTGGAAACGGTGATGTGGTTGCCGAACCCGAGAATTTTCTCCTGAATGGTGGATTTAAAACCGTGAACGATGGACAACGCGATAAGCAGTCCGGCCGCCCCGACCGCAACACCTGTTACGGCCATAATCTTAATAAAAGAGAGGAAGGAGGAGCCTTTCCGGCTGCTGCTGAAGTAGCGCCTCGCTATAAACCATTCTGCATTCATGGATGAACCTGGCTGTTCGGAGTCAATTTAAAATTCGTCCGGTTTTGAATTTTGACAGCTGATACAACGCTTACTCAGGCCGCATATGCGGGAAAAAGAGCACGTCGCGTATCGATTCCTGGTTGGTCATAATCATAGCCAGCCGGTCGATACCGATACCGAGCCCGACGGTGGGCGGCATGCCGTACTCAAGGGCGCGCAGGAAGTCTTCATCAACGGTCATCGCTTCCTCATCTCCGTCGGCACGGAGGCGGGCTTGCTCTTCGAGACGGTTACGCTGGTCCACAGGATCATTCAGCTCGGTGAAGGCATTACAAACCTCTTTGCCGTTGCAAATAAGCTCGAATCGTTCCACAAGACCCTCTTTGCTGCGATGTTTCTTGGCCAGCGGACTCATCTCAATCGGGTAATCGGTAATGAAAGTCGGCTGAATGAGTTTCGGTTCAACGTACTCGCCGAAAATTTCATCGATGATTTTGCCCGATCCCATGGTTTCATCAACATGAACATTCAGCTCGCCGGCAATTTTGCGAAGGGCGTCTGCTTTCAGGCCGAAAAGCTGCTTGCCGGTTTCTTCTTCGATGGCGTCGAGCATGGGGATGCGTTTCCATCCTTTGGCAAAACTAATGGTGTGCTCGCCTACGGCCACGTCGGTGGTTCCGTGGAGTTCGAGGGCCGTTTTTTCGAGCATGGCCTCCACAAAGTCCATCATCCAGTTGTAATCTTTGTAGGCTACGTACAGCTCAACCTGAGTGAATTCGGGATTGTGGAACCGGCTCATGCCTTCATTCCGGAAATCTTTGGCAAACTCAAAGACACCGTCGAATCCGCCTACAATAAGGCGTTTCAGATA
>PXDL01000297.1 GCA_003566395.1 Balneolia bacterium
ACAAATACTTCTGCCGCGTTTTCGCTGAAATTGGCTGCTATTACCACACCGCTACCGTGTCCGGGTTTCACAAACGTAAGGACCGAAGGGTGCGAATTATGCAGTAGGGTGATGGCGTTCTCAGCAAAACCGGGCTGTGATTTACGCAGGCTGATCAGCCGCTTGAGCCTTTTATAAATTTGCCCCGCCGGACCTTTGCCGGAAACTGCTTCGGTTGCGCGTTTCCAGTCTGTGCGTGGGCGGTGAACCCAGCGGGCATCCTTTCCTTTTAGTGGATTTTCTTTGTAACTGTAGTCGTTCAGGCTCCCGTACTCATCACCCAGATAAATCAGCGGAATGCCGCCCAGACACATGGTGAGTCCGTACATAAGCAGAATCCGGTCCACCGCGTTTTGGATGAATTTTTCATTTTGAAGCTCAAGGCCCTGCTCGAGACCGGCCAGCGAAGCCGTTGTGCCGCAAACCCGCATATCCTGGTTGGATGGGTTGTACTGAAACTTTACACCGCTTGAAAAACTGCCCGGAAAATCACCGCTGTAAAAAAGATTCAGGAAATGACGGTGATCAAATCCGTTGATGCCCACTGTTGCTGCGTCGTCATCCGAGAAGGTCCATCCGATATCGTCGTGGCTCCGGACGTAGTTAACCCACGCCGTTTGGGGTGGCAATCTGAAACGATGCCGGATCGATTCTTCCAACAGCCTGGTTTCCCGCGTAGCTGCAGATTCCCACATGAGCGCCATCATAGTAGGATTGTAGGAAATACGGCATTTGTCGGTTGATACGTATTCGATGACGTCGTCGGGGTGAACAATCGCCTCCGACTTAAACTCCAGGCCCGGGGCGGCAATCCGGGCGCAGGCGTTGAGGGCACGGATAATATCATGAGCTTCGGGCAGGTTTTCGCAAACAGTGCCCGGTTTTTTCCAGGTGAAGGGAACGGCATCGAGCCGGAGCATATCCACGCCGCAATTCGCCAGAAAGAGCATCTCGCGCACCATAGCGGTAAAAACAGCCGGATTCCGGTAATTCAGATCCCATTGGTAGTTATGAAAAGTTGTCCAGATCCATTTGCCGGGCGGATCGTGCCAGGTGTAATTGCCGCGCCGAACTTCGGGGAAAATTTCACGCAGATGAGGTTCAAACAAATCCGGGATCGTGCGGTCATCAAACTGATAGTAGTATTCCTGAAATTCAGGATCGCCATGCTTCGACTTTTCGGCCCAGGTATGCTCGTCGGAGGTGTGATTATTGATAAAATCGAGTATCAGTAAAATGCCGTTTGATCGGAGATCGGCCGCCAGCTTTTTCAGATCCTTCATGGTGCCGAGAGCCGGCTGTATCTCGCGGTAGCTGCTGACCGCGTAACCACCGTCGTTTTCCGTTTTCGGACATTTGAATAGCGGCATCAGGTGCAGATAGGTGATGCCGAGATCCCGGAGATAAGGAATTTTTTCCGCGACGCCCTTCAAATCTCCGTTGAAAAGATCAACATAACAGACGGCTCCGGTAATCTCGGGCGAGATGAACCAATCCGGCATGGATTCCCGATCGGCGTCGCTCTTCTTTAGCGACGATGGTCTTTCTGTCCAGGCTTCAGCCAGAACGCGGCTTAACTCGGTAATATGCAGGCTGAAATCAACCTGATCGGAGTAGAGCCTGAACAGCGGGTCAAGAAGACGATCGAACTGTGCGCTGAAGCGGGATTCGAAATCTTTTCCACGCCTGCTCCCGTTTTTATTGATTAATTCGGACGTTTCCTGAATGCAGCGCCGGCGCAGTCTTTGCCTTGATTTTTCATGAAAGTACTTCATAAAACCGAATCGATTAGTTGCTTTGGAAACGAAACGATAGCTCCTTTCCGCGAAGCCACTGCGGCCGCAAAAAGATTGGCCTTGCGCATCATTTCACGATGGGGCGTTTTTTTTAGCAGATGATGGGTAACGCAGGAAATAAATGCATCACCCACCCCTACGGAATCGCCCTGAGTTACATCGGCAGGAAGCACAGGATAAAAGCTGTCTTCTTTCGGGCTTATCAGGCGGCTGCCTTTTTTACCAAGGGTGATGATGAGCATCCCTACTCCGTATTCCTCAAAAAGCATGCGATGAAGGGAGTCGGTTTCCAGAAGCTCGGCGGTATCCATGTACTCGAACTCGTTCAATTTTACTACATCAGCCTGCTTGAATGAGCGTTTGAGCACTTCAGCAGAATACCAGGGAGGACGAAGGTTTGCATCGAGAATTCGAATACAGTTTTCGCCTACCGAATCCAGAAAACTGCTTATGGTGGCATCCGAGACTTTCGATCGGCGGCTCAGGGTCGAAAAGCAGACGGCTTCGGCTTTAGGGGCAAGTTCGGCGAGTTCGGGCGTCCACCGGATTTCATCCCACGCGCTGTTCTTGCGTATGGTGTAGCGGGCTTCATCACCCTTGAACTCAACATCCACAACGCCGGTGGGCTTGTCGGAATACTGAACATGCTTTTCGGATATGCCGTGCAGGCGAAGAAACCCGCGCAGTTTTTCGGCAGAGTCGTCTCGTCCGGTAGCGCTGACGAGGTGCGCCTGATGCCCGAGCACGGAGAGATTATATGCTACATTGCAGGGCGCTCCGCCCGGTTTTTCATAATCGGGAAAGCGATCGGTAAGGATTTCACCAAGGCTGGCAACGACGTGCATGGGATTTGTAAGTTAAAATATGACAAGCAGAACGACGATGAGAATAAGCAGCACTACTGACTGATACCGGTAGTTATAGAACACCGAGTGCTCTGCCAGTTTTTTGCTCTCTTCCCTGAAAAAGTCGGGCGTCCAGATCAACTGCTCCCAGTCTTTGCCGGAGTCAGGTTTTCCGGCGTAGCTGACGGTGACAAGGATGACCGAGCAGACGACAAAAATGATGCCCGCCAGATACAGGTAATGCGGAAGCACGTCCTCGGCTCCGGTAAAGTTGATGTAGATTTGATAGCCCACACTGAGAATACTCAGGCTTACACCGGTTACAATAGCCGCATTGGCTCCTTTTGTGTTGATGCGGGGTGAAAACAGACCAAAGATAAACAGCGCAACAATGGGCGGACAGATAAAGGAAAGCACCATCTGAAGGTAATCCCAAAAGGAATCGAATTTAACAATTTGCGGGGCCCAAAGGGCCGAAACGACCATCAGCACGGCAATAGCAATTTTCGCCACTTTCATTGCTTTTTCCTCCGAAGCTTCCGGCCTCCACTTTTTATAAAAGTCGAAGGTGAAGAGGGTGGAAGCAGCATTTAGTCCGCTATCCACGCTGGACATAAGGGCGGCGATGAATCCGGCAAGCGTTATGCCGAGCAGACCGGCCGGAAGCAGGTTAAAGATGAGAGTGGGATACGCATTCACGGGGTCGTCAAGGTCGGGAAACATAATCAGTGCCATTACGCCCGGAAGTACCATGATAAACAAGGCGGATAGTTTAAGTAACCCGGCAAAAAGCGCTCCCCACTGACCCTGACGCGTATCTTTTGCGGCCAGCGCCCGCTGTGCAATAAACTGATTCGTGATCCAGAAATAAAAGCCCAGCAGAAATACGCCCGAGAACAAACCGGGCCAGGGAAGATCGGGGTCGGTTGCGGGACGTATAATGCTCAGATGTTCGGCACTAACCTGGGCGGTAATCTGCTCCCATCCGCCGATGTGCGTATAGGCGGCAACGGTTACGAAAATGGAACTGCCGATAAGCAAAACCGCCTGCACCGTATCCGAATAAACCACTGATGCAAGTCCGCCGAGAAGCGTATAAAACGCGGCCAGAATAGAGATTCCCCAGATAATCGCGGTCAGCGACAGCTCCGGGAAGGCCATTTTCACAACAAGAGCCCCGGCAAAAAGCCCCGACGCAATATCAATGAATACATTCAGGGTGATGGTAACGCCGGAAAAATAGTAGCGTGCAAAACCGCTGAAGCGCCGTTCGAGAAATTCGGGAATGGTATAAATGCGGTTTTTAAGATAAAACGGCAGGAAAAACACGGCAAAAATGATCAGCACCACCGTTGCCATCCACTCATAGCTGAAAACGGCAAATCCGGTCCGGTAGCCACTCTCGGCAAGGCCGATCAGGCTGATGCTGCCCATATTCGAGGCGAATAGAGAAAATCCGATTATCGGCCAGGTAAGAGAACGACCGGCAAGAAAGTAATCCTCCTGCGATTGCTGCCGAAACTTGAAATACAGACCAAGGGCAATGATAAAAGCGAAATAAATCCCGATGATGGAATAATCGAGCAGGGTGATGTTAATGTCGAACATAGTATCTGACCTGATTAGGGTTTCGGGAAGCTTTTACAAAACGGCCCTTTTATCCTCGTTTCCTCTTGGAAAAAGGCTTTGATAAACCAGGAATTTTGTTTCGTATTCAACGCCGGAATAAAAATGAAATCGCAGTATAGGCTATCTATTTGAGGATTTCATTTTTGTAACAAGGCAGAAGACGAGTAAAAGAACGGTTTTGCAAAGCCTTTTGGAAGCGCTTTTAAATTTATTCAAGTGTTGGTGATGAGTAAAAAAAAGTAATGCAAACGTTTGCATAAATTGGTTATGTTCAGGGAAAACAACGAACCGAATGAAGCGCATCACCCTGAAAGATATTGCCGGGCGTCTCGACGTGTCCCCGGCTACCGTTTCCCGCGCCCTTGCAGGAAATTCACTAATCAGCGAAGCCACGAGGCAGCGAGTTGCGGAAACGGCTGCGGAACTCGGATATCAGCCAAACCTTACCGCCAGAGCACTGCGCCGGAAAAGCGGCTCGGCACTGGTGCTTATTCTGCCTGAAATCAACGGGTTCTTCGTGCCGGAAATGATTTTCGGTATTAATGCGGCAGCCCGGAAATTTGGTTTTCCGGTGATGATGTTTCTCACGGATAATCAGTTTTCCCGTGAGAAGGAACTGCTTGAGTATGCGGTTCAGCTTGGGGCCGCAGGAGTGCTGCTGAGCATCAGCGAGGAAACGTCGGACTATGAACACATTACCAGGTTTTCACGTGATTTGGCCCCCGTAGTTCTGATCGACAAAACGGCTGACGCGCCTGAACTCCCCGGTGTAACGATCAACGGGGCACAGGCGGCCCGGGATGCGGTAGATTATCTGTGGCGATGCGGGCACCGGAATATCGCCGGTTTTTTCGGCAACCCTCAGCTTACGATAAGCAGAAGGCGTAAATCCGGATTTTGTGAAGCCCTTGGCGAAGCCGGCATGTCCCGGCCTGAAAGGTGCTGTTTCGAGGTCAGTCAGATCCTTGAACTGCCGGGCGTGTTCAGCCGGTTCCGTGAGAATATGCCCGAATGCACCGCTATCTTTACGATGTCGGATGAGCTGCTGGTCCACACCTATCACGAGCTGCTGAGAAAGGGACTCCGGATTCCCGAAGATATCTCCATCATAACCGTCAGCGATGGATTTGCACCTTATTATCTGTTCCCGAATATTACGCACATTCATCATTCCGGCTTTGAGGCCGGGTACCACGCAACCCAAAAACTTATCGGGATGGTGACCGGTGAAAACAGGGAGACTGCGGGACTAACGCTGCCTGCCAAATTATGTGAGCTCGATTCGGTCAGGACGCTTTCACCCTGAAAACCATTGAATGAAAAAGCGTGATACCGCCACATCTGCCAGAACCAACGGCGCAAGCAGGTGATCAGGAAAGTTGATAAAAAAAACAGAGGCGGAATAAGCCACCTCTGTTCGATTATTCTGATGTCTGACTACTGATATACGAACCTTGTTCGGCTTAATCAGACTCTTAACTATGTTCTATCCGGACCTATTTAATCAGGGTCATTTTCCTTGTTTGAGAAAATGAGGCTGATTGCATAACGTAGATATAAATCCCGCTTGCAAGGGCGGAAGCATCAAAATTAACGGAATGATGCCCCGCAGGCTGATAGCTGTTCACCAGTGTGGCAACCCGTTGCCCCTGAATGTTAAAGACTTCGATACGAACATCACCTGAGTAAGGCAGGCTGTAGCCGATCTTGGTATTGGGGTTAAACGGGTTCGGGTAGTTTTGCTGAAGGGCAAAGGTTTCGGGAAGATCCGGTTCGGTTTCGCCCGATGAGGTAAACACCGTAGTGAATTCAAGCACATCAGACCAGCCGCTCACGCCTGAGTTATTTGCTGCCGCCACGCGCCAGTAGTAGGTCTGCCCGTGCTCAAGCCCGTCAACTAAAAGTTGGGTATCAGCTATACCGGTAGAATCTACGATGGTTTCGCTGAAATCATCCAACAGGGACAGTTGCATGTTGTAGCTGTCGGCGTACTCACTCTCACCCCAGCTGAACATCACCATAGTATCGACCTCCGTTGCGCCGTCGCCGGGGTTCCAAACCGGTGGCTCGGGGACAGGCAGCAGCGTGCTGAATTGCCAAGCTTCGGACCAGGACGTGCTGAACTGCTCGGTGATGGCCCTAACCCGCCAGAAATAGCTCATATCGAATAACACACCCAGCGACAGATCGTGGCTGGTATCTTCAATATCCTTAACCCTGATTGCTGATTGGAAATTTGCTTCCGGAGCAATTTCCAACTCGTAATGAATGGCTCCCTGTACAGCTTCCCACTCGAAAGCAACCGGGATATCCAGATTGTCAGCAGTATTTTCAGGGGCTAAAAGAACCGGCCTGAAGGGGTCACCGTCCATAGCATCTGAAGGCACAAGATGCGCGCCATTTACCAGAACCCCGTACATGGGGCGATTATCCGTTGCAGACCAAACTCGGGCTGCATCCGGATCGGAGAATAGCTGTGTGCGGGTTGAACTGCCGGATTCACCGCCTGAAAAACGGGGGGTGGTATTCAGGCTCTCGCTGTTATCACCGGTAACTGAACGGGATGCATCGGTGAGCAACTCCTCAGAGTAGGTTTCATCTCCGGGCCAATATACCGCTCTTGAGCTGATGTCGGCCGGCTCATCGAATCTCCAGTATCCTACAAGACCTTCCTCGTTGCCAAGGAGTATTTCCGACCGGTAATTCTCAATTTGACTCATGCTTCGGGCAAGATTCCAAATGCGAAGCTCATCAATCTCACCTTTAAAAAAATTACCAGTGCCCATTGGGTTCGACCCGACCGCAAGTCCGCGGGCGCTGCTTACTATGGACTGATTGCTCCTGTTGGTTTGATTATCAAGCATGCCGTTGATGTAGATATAGGAGTTACCCTGATCGTATACTCCGGCTACGTGATACCATACCCCGGGCTCAAGATGGGTTTCAGATACAACATCCCAGTTGCCGTTGCTGTAAGAACGGAACCGAACGCGCGACGATTCACCCTCATCCTCAATCTGGAGGAAATAACCGCGGTTGGTTGAATCCAGGTTGCCGAGAATATAGCTTCCCTGCTGGCTGGACTCATCTTTCTTAACCCAAACCTCAACCGTTAATGCATCTCCGGTGATATCGAGTGTGGGCTGATACTGAAACTGTACCGATGCCGCCATTCCGGTTTCGAAGCGAAGCGCGTTGCCGGCCATCCGGTCGGAAAACAGTTTTGCCGAGATGGGTTCTGACGGAGCTGCTGAAGAGCCTTCTTCATTAACGGAAGTAATGTGGTAGAAGTAGCGTGTTCCGGTTTCGGCATCTTCATCAAAATAAGTTAGGTCGCCACTTGCCGGCAGGTCTGTTAAAGGTGAAGGCGTCTGACCGGTTTCCCATCTGTACAGCCTGTAAGTTTCAGGATGTTCCTGAAGCCAGGTTTGAGGTTCAGCGACAATTTTAACCGATTCGTTGTCCTCCGATTCATAGACAGGCTTGGCATAAAGGGATGGCGGCGCGGGTATTGCGCCGAGGTCGGCAAGTTCAACGTTGCCTGTAATAAAACCGGTAAACGGCCGGTTCACTTCACCAACTACGATATCATCAATTACATCATCGAATCGCCAGTAGCCGGCAAGGCCGTCTTCATCGCCTCTGTACAGTTTGCCGATACTGCTCTGAACTTCACTCATAGAAAGAGCACGGTTCCAAAGTGTCACCTCATCCAGCTTGGCGTGCAGGAACAGATCGTTGAGGCTCGTGTTACTGCCGATTACGAGACTGTTTTCATTGCTCCCGATAGTCTGAGTAGACAAATTGTTTTCGCTGTCTAACTTACCGTTGAAGTAGATTCGTGTTACACCCTGATCGTAAATAAGGGCGACATGAGTCCACACGTTGGCACGGATTCCGCCTGTTGAGGTCAGGTGCCAGTTTGAGTTACCACGTGGGGTGAAATTCAGCTGTGCTTCTTCACCTCCGCCGGTGAGATAAGCTCCGTAGCCGATACCGCCGGGCGTGCTTTCGTTTGTGATGATAGCCTGCATGCCCGAATCGGTGTCATCACGCTTTATCCAGAATGTGATGCTGAGCTCGGAGCCGGAAATATCTGAGCTTGCCCGGTGTGGAAACTCCACATAACCAAGGCCGTTGAATGATAGCGCCTTGCCGCCGACCTGCCGGTCCGGCTTAAAATACAAGGGCGACGAAAACCCACCTTCGTTTTCGTCAGCGTCTACTGAGGTGACCTCATAGATATAGGTGGTACCATTGGGTGAAAGCGGGTCGAAATATTCGGATGGCGCAGATGAAAAGGTGTGAATGAGCTCCCTGTCCAGCCCGGACGATCTGTACAAATTGTAGGCCACGGCTGTATCATCGAAATGATTCATATCCTTAATGAATATATTACTGCCGCCCGGTACAGGTTTTGCGTGCAAAAGAGGAGGCGCAGGATATACAGAGCCCGGCTGCTGACCATTCACGTTTACGTGGGTAAGGTGGTTGCCGGATCCGCTGAAGTCAGATGATGTGCCTGCTGATTCAATAAAAAACTGATAATATGCACGCAGGCCCTGTGCGTCTGCAGAGACGGGTTGCGTCATGTTTTCCCGAACCTGGAATAAAGTAAGTGCTCCGTGCCAAATTCTGATATCATCGAGC
>PXDL01000596.1 GCA_003566395.1 Balneolia bacterium
GCCGAGCAGCACATCCACAATGGTGGTTTTTCCCGCACCGGATGAACCGACAAAACCTATCACCTCTCCTTTTCTGATGGAGAGATTCACCGAATCGAGCGCTTTTTCGCCTTCCGACGAAGGATAGGAATAGCTGACATTCCTGAACGTAATTTCCTGTTTAAGTTCAAGCGGACCCGATTCCTGACTTCCGGCTTCCAGATCAACTTCCCGGCCCACGTTGGTGAGATCATCATACACCGGGTCCACCACGTAACTGTGGTATTTCAAAATGGTATAATGCTGGATGGTTTTTTTGAAAGCAGGCATCAGACGGGCCGTTGCTGTAATAAACAACGCAAGAAGCGGAATAATGGACTGCAAATCACGCCCCTGCCAGAGTAAAAACAGAGCGATCATGAGCATGCCGAGCACGGCAAACGTTTCTACACTGGGAATGATAATCTGGCCGATAAACTCTTTAAAGCGGAATGCATTTGAGGTTTTCCCCAGGTCGTTTTTGAATTTCCCGGTAAAAAACGGCACGCGGTTCATCACCTTTACATCCTTGAGCCCGCCCAGACCTTCATTTACGGACTGGATCATTTCACCCCGGTATTCCTGTTCCTGCCGGCCGTATTTTTTGATACTGCCTCTTAAGGTTCGCATAAACAGCATCGAACCGCCGCCGAGCACTCCAAAAACCACAAGCGTCATCAGCGGTTCCACCCTAAGTAGTAAAATCAGAATTCCGGTAATGATTGCGATGTCCATCACAAACTTTAGGAAAGGAAACAAAAACTGAACCACCAGCAACTGGGTCTCCTGAGTTACATTACGGAGCAGCTTGGCTGAGTTTCTGCCGAGATGAAAAGTGTACGGCGCGTTCATGTAGGTCCGGAAAAGCTTGTCGCCCAGACGGGTATAAAGGCTGAAAATAAAGGAAGTGCTGAAGTACTTATAAAATACGAGAAAGGAGTTTTTCAGCACGAAAGCTCCCAGAACAAACACCGAGCCGAAAATCAGCAGGCTTGTATTATCGGTTACGCCGAACCACTCCCATATAAACGCGTAGTTTTGATCGTCGAGCACCTGTTGTGGATTCGAAAGAATGGCAACCAATGCCGGAACTGCTGCAACTGCGGCGACCTCCACGAGAGATGCCACAATCATGAGAAAAAAAAGAAACAGGATGTTCAGCTTTTCCCCGGAATCAAACAGCCGGTAAACTTTTTGGAGGCGTTGTAGCATGTATAGTATTTGAATTCATTTTAACTTATCACTGTTGGCCGATTAAAACCAGCGAATCCACAGAAAGCGAATAACAGACTTTATTTCCCGCTATTTTATGAGTATATGTAACATTGAAACTCTGATATCGAAACTAACTTCTTTTACCTTTTTGCGGATAACAGGTAATCAACAACCGCCGGCTGGAAAAATGGCTGCACCACCCTGCGTTCCGCTAAAAGACTGCCACGGAAACGATGCTACCCAGACACGCAAAGAGCTCGTTCCGCGAAAATTTGTGAATATCTTTTAAAATAAGGGAAATTTAAGGAAGTCTTGGTTAAACCGGGTATTTTGTTCTTTCTCTAACCGACGAAGCAAGCAACAAGGCTGTAACAGATATCTCCTCTGATATTTATTTTTTTGATTCATGCAGCCCGGACAAATTGGCACAAGCAGCTTCTTATTATCGTTTGATTATTCTGATTACACTCAGACTTGATCTTTGCGTACAACTGCTCTATCCCGCCTTTTTTTACACTCGCCGGAACTTTAAATCTTTTATACTCTGTACTTTTTAACGTGCATAAAACGGAAAATTCTTATGGGGCGATCCGTTTCAGTATCCGTATTTTTTCGCCATGATTGAACAGAAAGCCACGCCTTCGGGTACGCATGCCTCCCGGATGATCAACCCGAAAATAGTAGAACTTACCGGTCCTACGGGCGTCGGCAAATCTACCCTTGCCCGCTATCTTCTGGAAACGGAGACAGACGGGCAAAACTGGGTTCTGGCTCAGGACTTGTTACGGGAAATTAAACCGGGCGGCATGCTAATTCCCAACCTTGATAAATATGCCGGATTTAGATTTCACCGGCGTCATCCCGAGTACAAACAACTCTTCCGGAAAGTTCAGCACCATAACCTCATCAGCGATACATTTTATTTCAGAAATAAACGAGCCGTACAGCTTTACAAGGTATTGTGCGAAGTACAAATGATTCAGGAGTATTATGAGAACGAAGGAGCCGATGACCCGCGGTTTTGTATTTATGAAGAAGGCATCGTGTTTAAGTCCTTCAGCCGGGTGGACGTCATCCCCGATAATCCGCTTTTCCGTACTTTTGCCGAGTCGTTTCCGCTTCCTGTGGCAGTAATTCATCTTAATGCGCCTTCGTCTTCTATAGCAGAACGTGCCTGGGAACGACCGAAAACAGCGCCTGTTCACTACAAGCTCGACAAGAACCAGATTCGGGATGATATCCGGCTGCAGAAAAAAAGATCCCTGGCTTTGCATGAGCTGCTTCTGAGCCTCGGAATTTCTGTTCATTACCTTTCTCTTACCAAGCCACCGGATGTGGCAATTCCTGAATTCCATACATTAATGAACCAAATTACCGGCCCCAACCGCTAACGGTCCTGTGCAAAACCTGCACGGAAATTACTGTTAGAATCTGAGTTCAATTCTGAGTTCCCTCCTCAAAAAACCTTTAGAAAATCGCGTATTTACGATGGAGAAAGCTCGGAACAAAGCCTTCTGTAAGTGTTAGCAAATAAACGAACAGGTGCAAGAGGATTATTTCCAATGTAAAGCTGGAAGCGAAGAAACGTAACTGTATCAAGAGCGATTCCGCAGCCATCACATCTAAAACAGAACCAGGCTCTGTTAAGCGGGTACACCTTCAACTGCTGCAACCATTTTCACTGCAAGGGCGTCCCAGTTGTATGAGTGTACAACCCGCTCCCGCCCCTTGCGCCCCATCAGCTGCGCTTTTTCCTTGTCCTCATACAGGGTGATGATTGCCTTTTTCAGCGCATCCGCGTTGTTCTCAGCTACGATAAGACCTGTCTCTCCATGTACAATGGCGTCGGGCACGCCACCCGAAGAACTACCGATAACCGGTAACCCGCAAGCGTTTGCCTCAAGATATACAATACCGAAACCTTCCACGTCCGGGGTTAACGTTTTGGGCACCATCACAAACGCATCGGCGGAAGCATAATAGTGCAGCAATTCTTTATAGGGCACTTCCCCGGTAAAAATCACGCGATCATCCACCTTAAAATCTACAGCCATGGCTTTAAGATTTTCGAGTTCTTCCCCTGTCCCTACAACCAGGTAATAGAGATCTTTATATGTTGATTTCAGCTCCGCAAGTGCTCTTATGACAACATCAACGCCTTTTCGTTTTACCAGGCGCGCGGTAGTAAGCATCACCCAGGCGTTTTCGGGTATCCCATAAAGGTTCAATGCCGAACCTCCGGATTTCGGGCAAAAGCGCTCCGGGTCGGTCCCGTTTGGAATAACCCGGATTTTGTGATCTTCTACGTTCATGCTGCGCAGCAAATTAGCGGTATAGCTACTGACCGGCACAAACAAATCAGGCTCCTTCAGCATCAATTTACGATAAAAGTTCACCAGGCGCCGCAACGGCCCTGAGGAGGGAGTTAGAAGCAGTTCGCGGCCGTGTGCCGCGCAAACTATTCGACCTTCATACCCAACCCTGCGGGCCACAGCCGATGCGATGAGCGTATTCCATTGAGCATGCAAAATAACATCGGTTTCCAGCTCTTGCAGCAGCAGCGGCAATCGCGGAATAAGCGTGGCACCGAGCAGCATATTGGATGCACGCACCCGTATTACCGAATAGGAAAGGGTACGGTCAAACGCTTCATCCCCCTCGATATGAGGGGCAATTACGGTAAAGGAGCTGCATGTTCTGGCAAATCTTTTCCCCAGTTCATGGCAATAGGAATGGATACCTCCTATTTCCGGGGGAAAGTCCTGGGTGATGAGCACGAGGTTTTTCATAAATACTTGATTTGCCCGGCTTTATTTACCGGCAAAGAGTTCAGGAGTGCTCGGCTGTCGTTGCCATTCTTTTCATCCTGATGCGGTCGATAAAATGGTTTAGCCCGCCCGAGTCGGTTTTATTCAGAATATAATCTATAAGTCTGTGCCACGGAAACCCGGCAAGAATGAGGATATAGACATAGGAAGCAAAGCTGATATTCATCGTCCACTCAATACCGAAGTGCATGCCGACAATAATCAATATTACGTAAGGCCGGAAATAAGGCGACCATGCCATCACCCCGATAAGCTCGCTGAACAAGCCAATAAACAGGATGATTGTAGCCAGCCAGTGCCACTGCAGGATATACTGTTGCAAAAAATTCAGCTCAAACACGCCCTCACCTGAAACCACATCGATACTGCGCTCGCCTATCCAGAGCCACAGGTGGCGCCCGTCGATCCAGAGCGGCCCCGTACCGATCAGTTTGCAGACCGCTGCCGAGGTATAGGCCAGACCGATGAAAAAGATGATCAGACCGAATGCGAGTTTGCGAAATTCCACCCCGTTTCCATAGGTGATGGCGGCCACGGCAAGGGCAAGCAGGCACAGTCCGGCCATATTTGAACCATGGGAAATTTCACCCAGTGAATAGCGTGAGATATATTGCAAATGGATACAAAAAACCGCCACCAGATAAGCGAAGCGGTTCAGTCTGAAGAATCCGGCAATAACGGCACCCGTTAATATGGAGGCGTTCAGAAAAGGCCAGAACTCATTAAACATAAAAGAGACATCCAGATACTGCGCAAGCCCCAGCGGGAGAACGACATCTGAAATCCGGGCGATGTAGGGAGCCCAGTTCCACACATAGGTGACAATAAGCGATACAACCAGAAGCTCTATGAGTATAAAATAGATGTACCAGCCGCGAGTCTCCCGGTAATCCGGCTGAAACAAAAGTCGGGCGATGTGATCGAAAAATCCTTTCATGGCTGTAATCGGGGAATATCGGGGTGGGTCAGTGTGGTGTCGGGGGTAAACATAATAAGCGGGGTATATTCGATCAGCACCGAATCCCGCGATTCAGAGTGCAGCCGCCCGTTTACTTTATAAATGACGATGTTCTCTCTTGTGGTTACTTCACCGAGCAAATTCCTCATGTTATTGAGCGCCCGCTCATTCCAGTCGGTTGTCTTTGACACAAAATTAGAGACATCATTCTGGTTTACGTCTATCGAGCGCATAGCAAGAACACGGCCGTCAAGCCCGTCTTCAGTTACTATCTGCCAGCTTTGAGATTCGGGCGGGGTATCCACAACCCTGACGTGCGACCGGGTCCAGGGATTGCCGGCTTGCGAAAACATCGGAAAAATGCTGAAGGGCCAGAACTCCCCCTCATGAGGAGCCACAAGAACACCGAAAATCAGAAAAACAATTATGAGGACCTTTTTCTTTTTATACATGTGGTGCGATAGGTGCTTAACAATATGGTGAATGCGTATTAGCAAACCGGATTAACGGGTTCGAACAATTCGGCTAAATTTACATCTTCTTTGCCTGTTGAACCAATGCGAATATCCAAAATTTACGCAGCTTCAACACGCGGTTTTTCTTCGTTTCAGGGAAGGTTGTTAACATCACGCCGTCGAAGGTTTCCGGACTTGGCCTTTCTCATGTTTTAACTTCTCCCAGCGGGCCGATGCATATTTTTCAAAATGATGCTTTTCATGGTTCCACCCGAAATGGATAATGTAAGGTGTAACCCACATATGGTCTTTGCTCCGGGGAAAGGGAGAAAAAAGCGCCAGCACGAATCGGTGAATGCGCGGATTCCTTATACCTCTTAGTGAATAGATAAACGGGTTGCAGTAGTATTTACAGATAAGCTTAGTGAACTGCTCGTCGTGGTCGGTCAGGTAGGAAATATAGTCAAGCTGAGGACTTTCGTAACCGCTGAACCAGGGGAAAACGTGCATTTTGAGCTTGCTCATGGCCATGCCGAGGCTCCATTCACAGCTTTCAAGTTTGCGGTTTTTCTCCTTCGTCCGGCTTACAAAGTGGGTTTCATCCATACGCCCGAGATAATCGTAGGCCAGCTCTCCTACCCTGCGCGTAGTCGGCTCGTCGGCCGCATACATAATGCCGGTTTGTACTCTGAACAAATGCGTAAGGCCAAATTTCCTAAGCGTGCGCTGTCTTCTTCGAAAAAACAAGTCTGCCACAATTCCAACCGACTTGGAAGCCCCGAAAAAAACGTCGGCAGATTCTATTCCGGTAATGGTGTAGGGGTAGGGACGCAGCGCATACCAAAGCGGATCGGGATTGCGGCAGAAAAGCATATCCGAATCCAGATACATATTCCGTTTAAACGGCATGAAAAGATGAACAAAATGCTTGAACCCGACTATCGAGCGGTTTTCCTCCGGGAGGCCGCCGATGTGGGTGAACCACTTGTCGAAACCGAGTTTTTCAAGCTCTTCACGGTGCTCTTTGCTGCAGTATATTGCGGCCGGACGCTCGGTATCGTAACGGCGGATGGAATCCAGGGCGATAAGAACATCCCTGAGGTATTTCACCTTACCATAACTGGTAAAGACGTACCCCTCATCTTTTTTATCTACGGCTTCAGCTTGCTTCACGTACACGTGGATTCAATTTTACCGTTGGCAGTAGTTATGCTCCTCAATGGCAGCCCGTTTCAATCTACAACAAAAAAATTATAATAGCCTTTCACCGATTTATTATCGATGCCCCTGAACGTGGCCTCACCCCGGAATTCAAGGACTTCGCCCCCGAGAAAAGCACGGGCTGCGCGCCTTGCGGCCCACGATAAGTCGCCCAGGATTGAAAAGCGTTCATCATCAACCGTTCGCTCAAGCCGGACTATATTCAGGCGGCCTTCGGGATGAATAAGCATCACATCCATTTTTGAAGGAAGCCGCTTGCCGAATGTGCGCGAATGTGTTACATCTTCGATCTTGTTTACCTGCATGGCATCAAGCTTGCCGTTTCGGTTTGAAATATAATGCCCGATCGTCATATTTTGGCGGACATCGGCAGGAAGCATAAAATAAAGTACATCCCAGTTGTTCCTGTCTTTGTGTGTAATAAAGCGGTAACCGCTGTCAAGAAGCCGGGTTGTGGTCTGATTCTGGAACGTGTGGTCCATGTAGGCCGTACCGGTAAGCCGGCGCTTGTCTTCATTAATACGCACATATCCTTCTACCTTGGCGTAGGGTATATGTGTGAATAAGCCGATTTTTTCATCACCTATACGATAAATTCCGTTTCCCAGCCGGCTTCCCTGTACAATGTCTGAAAGGGTGAAGTGAATATCGTAGATAACATCGTCTTTCGAGGTTTCAACACGAACCTCATGACTGTCGGGCAATTTACCCTTAAACCAGACTTCTCGGCCTGGGCGCAGTTTGAACAGGTAGTTTTCCGTGTCCTGAACCAAATGCTCTAACGGAAATTCACGGGCAATTTGATAGGTTTTGTCATCAAACCCGAAAACCGAAACCCTAACTCCGGTAACCGGCGATTTAAGGCTTCCGAAGTTGGCGGCTGAAAACGTAATATGAACTTTAATGCCGTCTTCAAGAAAAAAATGGTAGGTCCAGAACTCATTAAAGTGACTCCCGGAAAGAGTCTGCGCCCAGATATCCTCGGCCGGGATAGGCTGTAGTTCTTCTGTAGGGTTTACAGGCTGTGCCTGAAGCCCGAAAGCCGAAATCAGCCAAAAAAATAAAACTGCCGCTATTGCTGGAAGTCTAATACTAAGCATATATGAGCCGGATTAATGAAGCAAAATGAGCATGATTTTTTTAAGAGGAGCGGTCAGGAGACCCCTGCTCTGCGTTTCAGATTCTCAAAGAGGGCATCAAATCCGCGTCGGTTGATGGTGCGCTGAAACGAACGGCGGTACGATTCTGCTGTAGAGACATTATCGATCGACATATCGATTACCACCCATTCGCCCTCTTTCTTTTGCATTTCGTAGATAACCGGCGTACGCACATTTTCAAGGGTTGCGATGGTTCGGGCCGTTACAATACCGTTCTCTACCTCGAATGATTCGTAGTGAACATCGGCACGGTAAATATCGAGGCTGTTGAGGGATTGATCACGCACTACGCGTGCAAAAATATCTACAAATTCATCCCGCGTTTGCGGCTCTATTTCATCCCAGGTATCCTGAAGCGCAAAACGGGCCATGGCGCGGTAGTCGATCACTTCGTTAATAATATCCATTAACTCCTGACGCTGTTCGTCCGTGTACTCGGTACCTTCAGGCCCAAGCAGCTCTTTAATTTCCTGATCGCGCTCCTCGAGCATCGTTCTCACCTCTGATTCGGCGTTCTGCAGGGCTTGTAACGGCATGGAAACGGCAAAGATCCAGGCAGCGCACAATACTATAATACTTGCGATTCTCTTCATAAAAACTCCTTGGGTTAACGTAATCATTTTTACTGCGTTGGCAATATGCCGGACAAACCGATTCCCCCGGCTTTCATCAGTCTTGCATATTGAATATTGAAATCGTGTATGCGTTGTTTGTGTTCAGCTTCAAGCTCCAGGTTTTTTCGGACTGCATCCACGAGATTAGAAACATCACCGAACCCGATATCAAAATCGAGCTGCTCCTGACGCAGCCATTGACGGCTGACATCCAGAGCGCGGTCGGTTGCCTCCAGCTTAGAACGAGCGACAACGGCATCTTTGTATTTATCATTTACATCAAGCTGAACACCCTGCTGAGCAGCCTCTAAAGCGTATCCCGCCTGACGCGACTGAACCCGCGCCCTTTCTGTGCGATGACCAAGAATGAAGAAGTTCAGATTTTGCTGAATCCCGATCCCTACCGTAAGGCTTGAGGTATTCGCAGGATTACTAATAAACGGATTTCTCTGGCGGGGACGGTTCGGTGCATAGGCAAAGCGGTAGTTCGCACCGATAAATAACGCCGGATAGTTTTGCGCTTCCGTTGCCTTCAACCCGTATTCAGCGGCCTGTTTTACGGCACTGAACTGCTGCACTTCCGGCCTGTGCTCAAGAGCCGATGACACATAATAGCCGGCATCGCGGATTTCGGCGGGAACCGGATCCAGAAAATTCTCAGCAGGTAGATAAACCGTCGTCGGATCATCCCCAAGAGCGATGCGCCAGGCACTTTCGAGGAATGAAATATTCTGATCCACCTCTGTAACCTGCGCTTCAAACTGATGCTTGAAGATTTCAAACTGGTACAAGTCGGCGTCGTCGATTTCATCGCTCCCTTCATCAAACAAACGGTTCAGCTCGCGCTCGGCCTGCCTTAACGTACGTTCTGCTTCGTCGGTAAGCCGTTTAAGTTCGGTAGCCAGTAATCGTCCCTGATAAAGCTGAAAAAGCTGCAATTCGGTTTCCTTCTCATCGGCTTCAAACTGAAAACGGGCAATATCCACGGCCGACTGCGATGCGTTGATTGCATTAGAAAGAGCGCCCCATGTATAAACCGGCTGCAGCGCCTGAACCTCAAACTGATTGAAAAAAGCCCAGTCTTCCCAATCATTTCTCAGGGTGGGATCGAGATAAAGCTGATTGTTGGAAAACGAGTCGTCGGAGTTTTTGACTCCCGGAATAAGACCGTGAGCCGTAGTGAGGGTGAAATTAGGCAGGTATCTGCTCGCTTCTGCTTCTGCACGTCTTGTTTCGGCTACATGGATCGCCTGCTTTCGCGCACTAAGTTCATGAGATCGGGCTTTGGCTCGTTCGAGAAAATCGGCAAATGAAATTTCAACCGTATCGGCCGCTGCTTCTGCGTACCCGGCAACAGCTGCCGGCGGATTAATGCAAAACAGGGCTGCAATGCACAGAAATGATGGAATAGCACGTAACATAAACCAGTAAGCGTATAAAAAGTGTGAACGGTTCCAGTATGATGTACACCTGACTGCCAAAACAGGCTCGGTAACGCAGAACGAAGCCCTTCATGATATAAAAAAAGCTCCCATAAAAATATGGGAGCTTTAGAGCGGAGAGAGAGGGATTCGAACCCCCGGAGACTTGCGCCTCAACGGTTTTCAAGACCGCCGCATTCGACCACTCTGCCATCTCTCCGGCAGATTTATAATATACAAAAATTAAGCGTTCAATGCTTCAGCACCTGACACAATTTCGGACAATTCTGTGGTAATTGCAGCCTGTCGGGCTTTATTGTATTTAAGGTTCAGATGGCCGATAATTTCTTTAGCGTTTTCGGTGGCGTTATCCATTGCGGCCATTCGTGCTCCCTGCTCCGAAGCATTCGATTCAAGCAAAGCTCTCCACAACTGCATATTAATGTGAAGCGGGATGATGTTGTCCAGAATTTGCCCGGGGTTCGGTTCATAAATATAATCGATTGCATCGGCAGCTTCGGTTACATCTTCCTCGTTTTCCACGGTAACGGGCAGCAACTGAGTGAATACCCGGATTTGGGTTAAGACACTTTTAAATTCGTTGAAGGCAATGAAAACCTGGTCGTATTCACCTTTTTCAAACTCTTCGGCTACCCTGCGGGTGATGTCTGAAGACCGGTCGAAGCTAAGATCATCAAAAAAACCGTTGTGTTTTCTCACGATGTTGTAGCCCCGCTTACCGAAATAATCACCAGCTTTACGGCCGATAGTTATCACCGACAATTGTCCGGATTCACGGAAACCGGGGAACCGCTGCTGAAGCGTATCTGAAATGAAGCGAAACAGATTGCTGTTAAAACCGCCGCAGAGTCCCCGATCGGAGCCGACGGCAATAAGAAGAATTTTTTGCGGGTCTTCGGCTTCCTTCATAAAAACGTTATCGGATTCACTGCTCCGGCTTAGTTTCTCAAGAACAGCCTGCAGCCCCGCAACGTACGGGCGCGTGGAAATAACGTTATCCTGAGCCTTACGCAAACGGGCCGCCGCAACCATTTTCATGGCTTTTGTAATCTGCTGTGTGCTTTTGACCGAACTTATCCGGTCACGTATTTCGCGCAGATTGGCCATATTACTTCTCTATGGAGTTTAGGATATCGTTCTTGGTGGTTTTGGCTACTTCCAGAAGTTTAGTCTTAGCGTCTTCGGAAAGCTTACCAGTAGATGAGATTTCCGCAAGCTCATCTTTGCACTTGAGGTGGAGAGCTTCAAGGTAATTTGCCTCAAATTCCTGAACTTTAGTTACAGGAAGTTCGCTCAGAATACCTTCATTATTGGCCAGAAGCACGGCAACCTGTTCTTCAACGGCAAGAGGTGCATACTGATTCTGCTTGAGCAGCTCAACCGACCGCTCCCCTTTAGACAGCTGACGCTGCGTGGTGGCATCCAGATCGGAACCGAACTTGGCAAAAGCCTCAAGCTCACGGTACTGTGCAAGATCAAGCTTGAGCGTACCGGCCAGTTTTTTCATCGCCTTAACCTGAGCAGAACCACCCACACGCGATACCGAAATACCCACGTCGATAGCCGGACGAACACCGGAGTTAAACAGGTTGGTCTGAAGGAAAATCTGACCGTCGGTAATAGAAATTACGTTGGTCGGGATGTAGGCCGAAACGTCGCCTGCCTGTGTTTCAATAATAGGAAGTGCTGTAAGCGAACCGCCACCCTTAATTTTAGGGCGAAGGCCTTCAGGCACATCGTTCATTTGCTCGGCAACCGCGTTGTTCCGGTTAATTTTAGCGGCGCGTTCAAGCAAACGGCTGTGCAGATAAAATACGTCACCGGGGTAGGCTTCACGTCCCGGAGGGCGTCGCAGAAGCAGGGAAACCTCACGATAGGCAACAGCCTGCTTGGAAAGATCATCGAAAATAATGAGCGCATGACGGCCCGTATCACGGAAGTACTCCCCGATGGAAGCGCCGGAATAGGCTGCGATATACTGAAGCGGTGCAGGCGCCGTGGCCGGAGCCGACACAATAGTGGTGTAATTTTTAGCACCCTCGCGTTCCAGAATTTGATTTATCTGGGAGATGGTTGAGTTTTTCTGACCAATCGCCACATAAATACAGTAAACACCGTTTCCATCATTTTTTTCGTGGGATGCTTTCTGGTTAAGGATGGTATCGATTGCGATGGCGGTTTTACCTGTCTGGCGGTCACCGATAATCAGCTCACGCTGGCCCCGACCGATAGGAATCATAGAATCGATCGCCTTGATACCGGTTTGAAGCGGTTCACTTACCGGCTCGCGGTACACAACACCCGGGGCTTTACGCTCCAGCGGCATCCGGATTGTATCACCCGAAACCGGTCCCTGCCCGTCAACCGGGTTGCCAAGCGGATCGAGCACACGGCCCAAAACACCTTCGCCCACCTCAATGGATGCAATATTTTTGGTACGGCGGACGGTGTGCCCTTCTTTAATAGAATTTGCAGACCCGAAGAGTACAATACCTACATTGTCTTCTTCAAGATTAAGAACCATACCCTGAACAGGATTTCCGTCTTTATCTCTTGATTCGGGTAGCTCCACAAGCTCACCGGCCTGAATTTTGCTGAGGCCGTAAACGCGTGCGATACCGTCACCTACTTCAAGTACGGTACCCTCATCATAAATATCGGATTCAGACTGAAATCCCGAGAGTTGCTTTCTCAGGATGGCTGATACTTCATCGGGTTTTACGTGACTCATAATACTATTTAATTAAACTCTGACTGTGATCGGTATCGGTTTTAAACGGCGGCCTTGAGAAACAAATGCTCAAGCTGTTCAAGCCGGTGTTTCACCGAGCCGTCTATAACAGTGTCATCGATTTTTACAACAATTCCACCTATAAGACCCGGTTTCTTAAAACTGCTAAGCTCAACTTTCTTTCCGGTCCTGATTTCCAGCGCCTTACGGATCTTTTCGAGTTGATCCTTGTCCGGTTCTTCGGCATAAAAAACCTGTGCTTCAACAATTCCTTTATGCTCGCGGTAGGCCTCGATAAACGAAGCGGTGATACCGGGAAGGAGGTCGAAACGAGATTTCTCGGATATCAGTTCAAACAGAGAATTGGTCTGTTTAGAAATCTTTTTACCGAAAAGTTCTTTAAGCACATCGCTTTTTTTCTGAGGCTTGATGATCGGATTACGCAGAAAAAGCAGCAATTCACGGGATTCTTTGATCGTGGAATCAACAAACGTGATATCCTTGAGCACCTCGTCGAGTGTACCGGTCTCCACGGCATAAGCCAGCATGGCGGCGGAGTATCTTCGGGCAGCTTTAACAGGAATCATGATCGTTTAATTGCTGGAGATGTCGTTAATAAAATCATCGACAAGCTTCTTGTTTTTCTTCTCATCGAGTTCGCTGTTCAGGATTTTTTCAGCCGCTTCAAGGGCCAGTTCAGCCACATGGCTTCTGAGTTCGAGCATGGCTTTTTGCTTTTCCTGCTCGATAGACGCCAGGGTCTGATCTCTAACCTCTTCGGCATCGGTACGGGCTTTCTCGATAATATCCACGCGAATTTTCTCGGCGTCTTCTTTGGCTTCCTTACGAAGCCGCTGAGCCTCGATTTCAGCTTTTTTGAGAGCTTCGTCGTTCTTTTTGGAGATTTCTTCAGCCCGCCTGAGCGCATTTTCAGCAGCATCAAGAGATTCCTGAATATTATTCTCCCGCTTGTCGAGTGCCTGCAAGATCGGCCCCCAGGCCAGCTTATACAGCGCCCAGACAAAGACGACAAAGGTGATTGCAATCCAGATTACAATACCGGGATCAAAATTAAGCAGTGGATTTGCCAAAACCGGAATCATACGTATCGCTGTTTGAATGCACAGGCGGTAGAGCCGGGCATCCGGTTAATATTATTGATTGAAAGGCTCTGAGGCCGAATTAAGCACCTGTTCCGGTACCGGCAAGCAGAATACAGATAACAAGGGCGAAGAACGCAGCACCTTCGATAAGACCGGCGGCGATAAGCATAGCTGTTCTGATATCACCGGCTGCTTCAGGCTGTCTTGCCATCGCATCCATTGCACCTTTACCAATCATACCGATTCCGGCACCGGCTCCGATAATAGTAATTCCAGCTCCTAAACCGGCAGCCAGATGTGCCATGTCAGCAAATTGAGAAACGTCCATAATAATAACTCCTGTGTATTATTTGAATTAAGTGAAAGGGTATTGATTAATTTGTTTTATGCGTGAGTTGCAGCAGGTTTTAAGTCCGCCGCGTGATGATCGTCATGATGGCTGTGATCTTCAAGGGCCAGGCCGATGAAGAGAGCCGAGAACATCGTAAAGATATAAGCCTGAAGGAATGCAGCAAAAACCTTGAGTGCATATATAAACAGCGTAAACGGAACCCAAAGCATAGCCGAAGCGATACCCCAGGTCGGGCCGTAAATTCCTGCAAAGATAAAGATCATGCCAAGCATACTCAGAATGAGCATTTTACCCGATAGCATATTGGCAAAAAGACGAATGGCCAGCGCAAAAGGCTTAGTAAAGAGTCCGAGAATTTCAACGGGCGTAAGAATAATGAGCATAAATTTGGGAATTCCGGGCATAGCAAAAACGTGCCGCCAGTAGTCCCGCGTACCGCTGAAATTGACTATGAAAAAGGTCGCCAGCGCAAGGGTTGCGGTAATGGAAATGTCGGACGTTGGTGTTTGCCCCCACGGAGCCAGACCAAACAGGTTCATGAACAGTATCATGAAGAAACAGGTAAGCAGATAGGGACCGTACTTTCGCACGTTTTCTTCACCCACATTTATCTTGATCACCTCGTCGCGCAGATAGATGATCATAACCTCTGCAAAATTCATTCCGGCGCCTTTGGGTGCGGTTTCACGCCCGATTCCGGATTGATATTTCCTGGCCAGACGACCGAATATAAAAAGCGTAAGGAACCCTGCAAGCCAAAACCAGAGCACATGTTTAGAAAGGGAAAGGTCCAGCATTACGGGTGTACCGTCGGCGCGTACAAGCTTGTAGGTAACAGGCCCCGACTGTCCCGGCACAAAATCCCCCGGGTTTTCCACATAATAGACATCCTGGAAATCACCGCTTGCCATAGCCGCAGGTGTTGACGCAAAGAAGTGAATGCCGTCCGAAATAAGGATGCGTGGAAGATAAAGCTTAACAAACGGCTCAAACTCTATATAATACCGGTCCCCCAGTTTGCCCAAGACATCAATATCACCGTAATCGCTGTAATCGGGTTCTTCTGCGTACGCCGTCTTCGAATCAGCGACAAGAAGCAATAAGCTTAATAATAAAACGGCTCGAAGAAATTGGACCATCAGCTAAATAATTGCGGGTTACTTTTAATTTTTAATACATAAATAATTTCCAGCACAGATTTGGAAATATAACAAACAAAGAGGCTAATTATAAAGCCCAAATTTGGCAAATTTGTTAAAAAAATCACCCCTGCCACTACCACCAGCATCACGAATAACCGCAGACCCATTCCCCCCATCACTTTCACCATAAATACGTTCATACCGGCGTTGATGGAGCTTTTGGCAAGGTAAAGCGCAGCAACGGCGTTCAGGCTCGTAAGCACAACGGCCAGTATATGACCGGGAAGATAGTCCATGCTTAACACATAGATCAAAAGCGAGAGTCCACCGCCTAACAAGATAAGGTCGATGACAACAAGCAATATGAGAAATGACTTCCACATAGACGTTTTTAGCGGTTACTTTCCGACTTTTTTTTCTGTTTATCCCGGTTATTGAGGAATACGGCCGTTTTAACGATGGTCCACAGCATGGAGACAAAGCCGAGGAACACGCCGGCAAGCATCAGCCATGGATCGGTGCCGTAGCGGCCGTCGAGCCAGACGCCCAGCAGCACGGGAAGCGCCATCATAAGCCCGATTTGTATGCCGAACTGTATGTATTCGCCGTAAGGTCTGAGATTCATATAGCGGCCCCGGGCCTGTCAATCATGATCAATTTTTGTCAACCGGGCGAGGTGGCTTGGGTACGGAATCGTCGTTATTTTTTTCGTTTTTTTGTGATGTTTTCCCTCCCATATTGCAGGCCCCGTCGAAACGTGCACCTTCTTCAATCAGCAGTACTTTGGTCTGGATATCACCGGTTACATGAGCGGTCTGACGAAGCACAAGTTTATTGGAAGTAACAACTTTGCCGTCAATGGTTCCTGAAATATCGGCATCGGAGGCATGTACATCACCCTTTATCTTACCTGTTTGGGTAACGATGCATTTGCCTTTTACTTCCAGCTCGCCTTCTGCAAAACCCGAAATCCGGAAATCGTTTTGTGAAGAGATTGAACCTTTTATGCTGGTTCCTTCGCTTATCATATTTACCGCCGGAGCACCGGCCCCGTTTTGTGCGCCGTTTTTATTTTTCATTTTGTTCTTGTTATTAAACATGTCCGTTAGTTTATGTTTTGAAAGTAATCAGCGGGGTTATGTGGTATCCCGTTTTGCCAAAGCTCAAAATGCAGATGCGGACCCGAACTTACAAGCCCGTAATCACCCACAAAGCCGATAACATCCCCGCGGGTAACAAAATCTCCGGTAACCTTGGCCAGATTTTTGCAGTGCTTGTACACACTTACAAACCCTTCGCGGTGTTTAATAATCACCACATGCCCGTAATTAATCGTAAATCCGCTGAACAATACCACGCCATCTGAAAAGGCGGTAACCGGGCTTCCTTCCGAAGCGGCGATATCGATACCGTAATGCCTGTTCGAAGGTTCGAACTTTCGGGTCAGGCTGCCGGATAGCGGAAACTGATTGGGGAAATCGAGATCCCCGGCAAAAAAGTGATAATTCGAAAAAATGATTTCTTCAGGCTCAAGCCCCCGGGTGTACGACTCCGTTCCGGCAAGCCCGCCCACCGATGTACGGCTGTTTTGTCTTCCGTAAATCTCATCAAGCTGCTGATCTGAAAAACCGGTCACGAATGTGGTATCGGCTCCTTCAATCAACGCGCGTTTGAAGTTCGAAAGCTGTAATTCGTTCGCATACAGAGAATCCCGTAATTGGTGAACCCGTTCTCTTATCTCCACGATTTGAGACCGCATGGCCTGATCCTCACGGTTAAAGAGCAGTGTGCCGAGCGGAGTTAGAAAAAAGAACAGAAACACCAGGCCAAGCACCAGCAGGTGAGAAACTACAAAAAAACCGAGCAGCTTGCGCGGTACTACCTGATAGGTCTCGGTATTTTCCTGCGTACTGCCTTCCCACAGCAATATTGTAAGCTTTCGCTTGCTGAAGGAGATGATTCGGGAAATAAACGCTTTAATATCCATGATTTATCGTAACGCGGCCCGGATACCGATAATCAGTCCGTTTAAAAGATAAGAGACTTTGGCTACCATGTTTTTCACAGAGCCTTAAAATATCAGATTTCTACTGAATTTCCTTTTCTAAAACCGTTCTGCTCAAGTATGTGTTAATACAGCCGGTCAGCCCCGCAACCCGTTCCGGTTCAGGCAGGCGCGCATCACTTCCGACAAAGCCCCGGCCGTCTCTTTCCTGCTGAAGCGGGCGGTGTAATTAGCGTCGCCTTTAGGAAGTTTCCCCTGTTTCCATTGTTCTACCAGATTACGAATTGCTTCTGCGAGAGCCGTTACCCGACCCGGTGAAAGAATAACTGCGGCCCCGTACTCTGTGAGCAAATCCTGGGTTACCCCTTCCGGAACCACGGCCAGAACCGGTTTCAAGCTGCCGATGTATTCGAAAAGTTTGCCGGGAGTCACATCGCCCATGTTCCGGTCTGCGGGAAGCGTCAGGAAAAGGCAATCGGCCCGGTTCAGGTTTTTCACAGCCTCGGCGTGAGGTAAATACCCGTGATCTGTGGTGATGTCTGAAACGCCGAGTTGATGAATGCGTTCCAGATGCGAATCCTCAAGCCCACCCTGAAACTCAAGCCTGAGAAAACCCGCAAGCCCGGGGTGTTGGTTGCGAAACAGGCTGACCGCCTCCAGCAGTTCATCGGGGCGAATAGAATTATAAAACCGGCCGCTGTGCAGCAGGGTGAAATATTCAGGATCGGGAACTACCGCCCGATTTTGCTCGAAATAGGCAGGATCATATCCGTTGGGGATTACATGAATGCCGTATTCGGGATCGGTCCGCTGCCCAATTCTCTCTTTATAGGTATGGTTCACAGCGGTAATGGCATCGGCATGGTGCAGGGTCTGCTGTTCAATGCGCTCCATTTTTTTGAAGTGGAGCCGCGTCGGATAGCTGATCCAGTGGCTGTAAAGCCATTCATCCCTGAAATCCATCACCACAGGCACGCCTGTCGTTTCCCTGAATTGTGCCGCAAGCATCAGATTGCTGTACGGTGGCGCGGTAGAAAAAACCACGTCAAACGGTTTGTGGTGATGCAGTTCAAGCGCGCGCCGGTAGCCCGGATCAATCCAGCCTTTCTTATTATCTGGCAGAAAAAACCAGGATGTGATAAAAGACAAAAGTCGGCTTTTCCAGGGGGAGGGCTTCACCCTGAGCTGACGCACACCGCCTGCATGAAACAGAGTTCGTGCTTTTACCCGAACCACCTCAATATTGTGGGCTTCAACTTCTTCCAGCAGAGAAGAATCGAAATGATAATACGCGCCCGGCTCCGGGGTCAGCACCACCGGTTCCCATCCGAATTCTTTTAAATACCGGGCCAGCTTAACCGGCCGTTGCACCCCGCTCCCTCCCAGGGGCGGAAAATAATAGGCGATAATAAGAACGCGCTGCGGGGTGATGGCTGAATCAGTCATTCGTACTTCCGGCAAGTTCGGAGAAAAAGACGGTTAACGGGCGGAATAGTTGGGCGATTCCTTGGTGATGTGCACCGTGTGTGGATGGCTCTCCCGCATTCCGGCCGCTGAAATCTGCACGAATTCCGCCTTTTGCAGCGTCGCTATATCGGGCGATCCGCAATACCCCATGGCGGCCCGTAACCCACCGACCATCTGATATACCACTTCGGAAAGGGTTCCTTTATAAGGCACCCGGCCCTCGATACCTTCCGGTACCAGCTTGCGGATGTCATCCTCCACATCCTGAAAATAGCGGTCCTTGCTGCCTTTGCTCATCGCGGTGATACTGCCCATTCCGCGGTATGTTTTAAATTTTCGTCCTTCATAAATCACGGTTTCCCCGGGGCTTTCATCCACACCGGCAAACATGGAACCCAGCATAACGGCATGGGCGCCTCCGGCCAGGGCTTTGGGGATATCCCCGGTCTGTTTAATACCGCCGTCTGCAATCAGGCCGATGCCGTTTTCTTTGGTGTAGGCCGCCACTTCCATTACGGCGCTGAGCTGGGGTACACCCACTCCGGTAACAACACGCGTGGTGCAGATAGAGCCGGGACCTACGCCTACTTTTACTGCATCCGCTCCGGCTTTGTGCAGCGCCTCGGCGGCATCCCGGGTTGCAATATTTCCACCGATAATTACCAGCTCCGGCCACGATTTACGCAGGGTGCGCACCGTTTGCAGCACGCCTTCGGAGTGTCCGTGGGCGGTATCCACCACAATGCAGTCAACCGAAGCGTTTACGAGCGCGTCAACCCTGTTTTCGGTGTCGGGGGTTATTCCTACGGCTGCCCCCACGCGTAAACGCCCCATTTCGTCTTTACAGGCGTTGGGAAAGTTCTTCTTCTTTTCAATATCCTTGAATGTGATCAAGCCCACCAAGATACCGTCGTTGTCGATGATCGGGAGTTTTTCAATTTTGTAGGCCTGAAGCAAACGCTCGGCCTGTTCCAGGGTGGTTCCGGCTTTGGCGGTAACCAGATTTTCAGATGTCATGATATCGACGAGCAGCTTACCGTCGTTTTTCTCGAATCTGAGGTCACGGTTTGTAACGATACCCAGCAGCTTGCCCGAGCTGTCCACCACCGGAATTCCTCCGATTTTGTGTTGTCCCATCACCTTTCGCGCATCAAAAACGGAGGCATCTTTGGTAAGCGTAACCGGATCCACGATCATCCCGCTTTCACTTCGCTTAACCAGGCGCACCTGCTCGGCCTGCTCGTCTATTGTCATATTTTTATGGAGGATCGCCATGCCGCCTTCACGCGCCAGGGCAATCGCGAGGCGGTATTCTGAAACCGTGTCCATCGCGGCGCTGAGAACAGGGACATTCAGGGTGAGGTTGCGTGCGAGTTTTACCGCGGTATCAACGTTTCGGGGCAGTACGGTGGAGTGAGCGGGCACCAGCAGCACGTCGTCATAGGTGAGGCCGTGGCGGGTTATTTTTCCGGAGGGGTCGTTCAGTTGCATGAGTGCAGATTTTTTCAAAATTCGGGTTTTGGAAAAATAGGGATATCGGCCCACTTATCCGTGTAAATTTATGATGAAACCACCATCCCCACACGCAGCAACTCAAGCGTAAAATCACGGATGACGATACGGAAAACCATCAGTCGTTATAAACGACCACAGGACAGGGCGCATCACGAAGCATCCGCTCTACTTTGGGCCCGAGATACAGGCGCTCGGAGCCGGGGCGAATACTTGTACCGATTACAATCAGATCCACATTATGTTCTGCAGCAATACGGTTTATAACCTCTTCAGCTCTCTGCCCGATTTCGGTCATGGCGCTGGTTTTGATCTTGTAGGAATCGCCTATCTTTTTGATCTCATCCACAAATTGCCGGGCCATTTCCTCTTTCCGGCTTTCTAACCTCGATTGACTTACGCTGCTTTCGCGGGTCTTGCTCATTTCAATAACGTTAAGGACGATCACGTCTTCGTCCTGTTTTTCGGTCAGGTAAAACGCAATGTCGGCTGCTTTTTTAGAAGCCAGGGAGCCGTTGGTCGGAATCATGATTTTTTTCGGGTTCCAGTCTTCTTTTATCACTCCTCCGTGAATAACCATCGTTGGGCACGGGGCGCTTCTGATAAGTTCATCCACCATCGGGCTAAAAAGGTATTCTTTTTCCTGATTTTCGGTGGCCCCAAGCACCAACATATTGTAATCCTTTTTCAACTCGGTAAGAATGGCGTCTATAGGTTCGGAATCCGACACTACTTTCAGAACAATCTCACTGTGATCGAAATAGCCGGAAATTTTTTTCAGGAACTGCTGGCTTTTGGTTTTATCTGCTTCCGGTGCCACGTTTAACAAGGTTACCGAGATTTCGGTATTCCGGGAAAGTTTTTTCAATAGCACCGACTCGATAGTCTGTATCGTGGATTTATCGATATCTTCACGGTACCGGATAGGCAGTAACACCCTGTTTACATGGGCGATAAAGCTTTTGCTCTCCATCTCTTCCCTGGCAAGGCGCTCTTTTTCCTGCTCATCCAGTTCTACCCGCCGAAGCGTCCATTTGAGGGCAAAAGGTGCCATCAGCGAAGTAACCATCGCCATCAATACGATAATGGAAAACATATCCTGACTTAGAACACCCAGTGTTAAACCGATGGTGGCGATAATAATCTCCATAGCTCCACGCGCGTTCAGCCCTGCCCCGAACGTAAGGGCGGTCCAGTGGTCTTTTCCGCCAATCAGCCGGGCCCCCAGGTAGGTTCCTACAACTTTTCCGGACGTGGCAATAAAAATTACGAGCAGGGCAATCAGTATAAGTTCGGGAGAAAGCAGGTTGAGCACATTCACTTTCAGTCCTGCAACGGCGAAGAAAATGGGGGCAAAAATACCCAGCGCTATAGCGTGCAGCGTTCGGTGTACATGAGCCGGGATACGCGAAACCTGGCCGACAATTATCCCCATCACAAACGCCCCGAGTACAGCCTCCAGGTTCAGCGCATGGGTGGCGGAGCCCCAGATAAACATAAATATGATAATAAGGCTCAGCAACGAATGTGAGCTAACCACTTCATCCTGCACGTAATTAACGGCTTTCCGGAAAAACCATGTACCGAGGGTAAAACTAAAAATCAGGAATGCCAGCACGCTACCGACAATATAGAGCACGCTTCCAAGGGTGATAGCCGCACCACTGGCCAGGCCTGCAACGATAGAGAGCAAAATCCAGCCGTTGGTATCGTCGCTCATACCCGCGGCAATGATCGTTTGGCCAATATCCCGCCTGACCAGATTCATATCCATCAGCACCTTGGCAATTACAGGAATGGCTGATATAGACATAGCGGTTCCTACAAAAAGAGCAAATACAATACGTTGATCGACGTCGGCGAGCAGGAAGTCCGGCAAGTACATTCCAAGCAGAAAGCCTGTGGCAAACGTAACGATGATACCCCCATACGATACGCTAACAGCTGTTTTGGCGTGCCTTTTTATCAGCTTGATATCGGTTTCCATTCCCGTTATAAGCAGCAAAAACATCGCACCGATCAACGCAACAAGTTCCAGCAAATACCCAGCTGACTCGGTCTGAGGTATAATAAGTTCACCAAATCCCGGGAAAAGGGTACTCAGGATGGAGGGACCGAGGATAATTCCTGCCATAATCTCACCAATGACCGATGGCTGATTCAGGCGTTGGGCAAGCTCTCCGAGTAGTCTTGCGGATAACAGCAAAATCCCCAACTGAAAAAACAAAAGTACGATTTCATCGTGTGGTGCGGCTGTAAAAATATCCATCCAGGCTGTAAACTTTTTATCTATTCGTGTATATTTGCCCCTTCATCACAGAAGACGGGAACTTACAGATTTCGTCCCTAAATCGCATTTTTAACCTTTCAAAGTTCACTATCTTCCTATCTGTCTTATTTTCAAATACCTGAACGGTGCTATTTTTCCGGTGATTCCTACATTCCAACACTTACAGACAGATTACGTTCACCCTTTAAAAATGGATAAGCGGTAAACAGACTCACCAATTGTTTCCATCCATTCAGACACAGGTCTAAAAAGTTACCTTATCCCATACTCCTGAACTCACTCTTCAACATACAATTCGGCCTCCCCGTAAGCGATCCGGTGCTGATTTTCGCCATTGTGATGATCATCATCCTTCTGGCGCCGATGCTCGTACAACGACTCAAAATTCCGGGCCTTGTAGGAACCATACTGGCCGGTACTATCGTGGGACCGAGCGTACTTGGGCTTCTCCAGCGGGACGACACCATAATCCTGCTTGGCACGGTCGGACTCCTATACCTGATGTTCATGGCCGGGCTGAGCATCGACCTGAATAAATTTGAGAAAAACCGAAACAAAAGCCTCGCTTTCGGGCTAATCTCTTTTTTCATTCCTCAGCTTGCCGCTATTCCCGTAGGCATGTATGTGCTCGATTTTTCCCTCTATTCTTCCCTCCTGCTCGGCTCCATTGTGGGGTCGCATACATTGCTTGCCTACCCGATAGCAAACCGCATCGGCATCCAGAAAAACACGGCCGTTACTATGGCCATGGGAGCGACTATCGTTACGGATATGTTTTCTCTGTTGATTCTCGCAGTTGTAGCAAACGCCGTTTCCGGTTCAAGCGGGGCCGCTTTCTGGATTACGTTTGCCCTCATGGTGATTGCCTACGGAGTGCTGATGCTGGTCGGGCTGCCGGCGCTCGGACGATGGTTTTTCCGGAACGTTCGCAATCAGACCAATACGGAGTATGTGTTTATGATTGCGTTGCTTTTTATTGCTGCATGGCTGGCCGAATTGATCGGGCTGGCAGCGATTATAGGTGCGTTTCTGGCCGGTCTTACCCTGAACCGCCTCGTCCCTGAATCCGGCACGCTCATGAGCCGGGTGCAGTTCGTCGGCAATGCGCTTTTCATCCCCTTCTTTTTAATTTCCGTCGGGATGCTTGTGGATGTAAGGGTGATGGTTGAAAGCTGGGAGGTATGGATACAGACGGGTACATTTACAGCTCTGGTGGTGTTTGGAAAAGGCGGGGCGGCCAAAATTACCCAGCTTATTTTCAGGATGACGCCCGCCGAAGGCTGGACCGTAGCCGGGCTTACGATCCCGCAGGCCGCTGCTACGCTTGCCGTAACCCTGGTAGGGTTTGAAATCGGATTGCTGTCTCAAACCTCGGTGAATGCGGTGGTGCTGCTGATCCTGATTACCTGCCTGATCGGGCCGAGTTTTGTTGAGCGATTCGGGCGCCGGGTAGCCCTGCAGGAGTCCAAAGTTCCTTATAACCCGCAGGACGCTCCTGAGCGTATCCTTGTGCCTCTGGCGAATCCGCAGACAGCCGAAGCGCTGATGGATCTGGCTATGATGATCCGCCGTAACACAGCAGTTGAGCCGATTTTCCCGCTTACCGTTGCCCGTGATGCGGGTACTGAAAATACCGACGCCCGGGTAGCCGATAGCGAAAAAATGCTGAGCCACGCGGTTGTGCACGCCGCCGCCGCCGAAGTGCCTGTGCTACCGGTAACCCGGATAGACATGAACATTTCCAACGGCATTACCCGGGCAATTAAGGAGCTGCGGATTTCGCATGTGGTGATCGGCTGGAATGGTCAGATTTCGGCCCGGCAGCGTATTTTCGGAACCGTGCTCGACCAGATGCTCGAACAGACACAGCAGCTCATTATGGTATGTAAGGTCGATCATCCCATCAATATTACCGAGCGGATTGTGGTAATGATTCCTCCCTATCTGGACCGTGAGCCCGGGTTTATGGGAGCGATAGACTCGGTGAAAACAATGGTTAGTGAAATCGGGGCGGATTTGATTATAGTTACCTCAAGAAACAACCAGAAAAAAGTGCGGCAGGTATTCGAAAAGATGGAGCCCGAGCTGGAAGCTGAGTACATCACCCTTGAACTGTGGAGTGATTTACTTAAGGACGAACGACTGATTTTCCGCGATAGTGAGGACCTGCTTATACTTCTGAGTACCCGCAAGGGAACCGTTTCATGGGACCCCAATCTTGAGCGTCTGCCGCGTATTATTTCCCAGAATTATCCGGATGTCAATTTCCTGACTCTCTATCCGTCTGAACTTACCGGCGATGATATGCCGGCCAACCGCATCACCTTTGAGCATCTCGGGCGCATTCCGGCCATCAAAAGCGAGCAGGTGAATTTCGAGCTCGACGATATGGATCCCGAAACGGCGCTGCGTGAGCTGATGGGCAAAAAATTCCGGCAAAACCCGGTAGAACTGTCCGGGATTATTGAGCGTGTGTTAGCTCAGGATACCGACAATCTTCCGGGTGAACTTCCCGGAGTTGTGCTTACCAAAACCAGGTCGGCTTCCATCGATTCTCCCATCCTCTTTTTAGGAATTAGCTCCAAAGGCATAGATTATCCCGGGATGGAAGAAAAAATTCACCTTATATTCGTACTGGTTACTCCGTACACGAACAGCACCCAGCGCAATCTGAGTATTTTGGCAAGCATCGCGCGTCTGCTCGGCCACGGAAAGGCCTATAAGCGGATCCGAAAAGCTCAATCCGTTTCAGAAATAATTGAAATTCTTGATGATGTCCGTCTGAAAATTAAAAAGAACTAAGCCGCTCATGTTTTTCGTATTTGATGTAGAATCCGTTCCCGATTTTGATTTTGTACGAACCGTTCTGGATCAGCCTGCCGATATGGAAGAGGAAGCCCTGCTGGAGCTTGCCGCTGAGGAACTAGCGCGGAATAAATCGGGCTTTTTGCCCCCCATGTTTCACCGCATGGTTTCATGGGTGGGCTTGTGGATCGATAATTCCGGGGAGCCAAAAAACAAGGTGGCATGGTCGGGTGAGGATGAAAAACAAGGTCTGACGGAGTTAATTCAGGCGCTTTCCGTCTATAAAGATTTCGGACTTATTCATCATAACGGCCGCGGATTCGATCTGCCGCTGATCACCTATCGCTCCCTCAAACACGGACTGCAGCTGCCTCGCCGTCTTAGTCATCACGATATACGGTATCGTTTCAGCCGGCAAAACATAGATTTGGTTGATGAATTCAGTAATTACGGCGCCAGCTCATGGCCCAAACTGAACCATCTCGGGCAGCTGATCGGCATTCCGTTTAAGCAGACAGGCCACGGGGAGGACGTGCTGGAAATGTTCCGGGCCGGTGAGCTAAGTAAGATTGAACATTACTGCTATGAAGATGTCATCGCCACCTACCTTATCTGGCTCTATATGAAATACAATAACGGCGATTTCACCCTGCAGCACTTCAGTCAGCTTCGCGACCGCGCCCTTCAGAAAATCAAAGAGATTCAGTCTAAACCCTGACTGCGGATAAAAAAAAGCCCTCCGGATTTCCGGAAGGCTTCAGTTTAGGTTCGGAATCCTTTAATCAGATAACGGTCCCGTCTTTCAGAACGGCGTTTTTGGGGACCACAACAATGCCTTCGACCACGCTGTAATTTTCGAAGGTACCGTCTTCGAGATGAGTACCGCCGTTTATACGCACGTCATTTCCGATGCGCGAGTTTTTATCGATGATGCAGTTCTGGATAAAACAACGCTCACCGATACCCACCGGAGGTTTTTCTCCATGCCGGTTCGAAATTTCCTCGAATTTTGGGAAATAGTCGTTACCCATAACGATGCTGTCAACCACCGTGGTTCCGCGGCCGATTCTCGACCGGATTCCAACCAGAGAATGCTCGATACGACTGGCCTCCACAATACAACCTTCCGCAATAATGGAGCGCTCCAGGGCGGTACCGCTCACCTTCGAAGCCGGCAGCATACGGGCGCGGGTGTACACCATGCGAGAGGTATCGTAGAGGTTAAACTGCGGCATAGGTTCGGTAAGCGAGAGATTGGCTTCAAAGAACGATTTAATCGTCCCGATATCGGTCCAGTAGCCGTCGTATATATAAGAGGTGATTTTTCGCCCGCCATCTATAGCGGAAGGCATAATCTCCTTGCCAAAGTCCGTTGCGTCGGGTTTTTCGTCAAAAAGCTCCTTAAGCACAGACCGGTTGAAAATGTAAATACCCATAGATGCCAGATAATCTTTACCCTGTTTTTTCAACTCTTCGGGCACATCGGAAGTCCAGTCTTTAAGCTGATCGGGTTTGGGTTTTTCAATAAAGGAATCTATGCCGTGATCCTGGCCCACTTTCATAATCCCGAACCCGGTTGCATCATCCGCGGTAACGGGTATGGTTGCGATGGAAATCTCGGCCTTGTTGGCAATATGATGATCCAGCATCTCTTTGAAATCCATCTGATAGAGCTGGTCGCCGGAGAGAATAAGCAAATAATCAAAATCATGATTATCCATGTGATGCAGCGATTGACGCACTGCATCGGCTGTGCCCTGAAACCAGCTTTGGCTGCTAATTGTCTGCTCGGCTGCAAGCACATCTACAAATCCGGAGCTGAATACATCGAAGCTGAAGGTGTTTTTTACATGCCGGTTTAGTGAAGCTGAATTGAATTGTGTAAGCACGTAGATCTTGCGAATATTTGAATTCAGACAGTTCGATATGGGGATATCCACCAGTCGGTATTTCCCTCCGATGGGTACAGCCGGTTTGGATCTGCTTCGGGTAAGCGGAAATAATCTCGATCCCTGACCGCCACCAAGTATTACTGCTAATACATTATCCATAGCTTTCTTATAGTTATGTCGGCGGGCTGCGAAAACTGTTCAATAAACCTAAATAGCCAAAGAACGGTTTTTCGAAGCTATCCGACTGTTAATGTTTTAGTTCTTTGTATAATTCAAGATAAGCTGCTGCTGACCTGTTCCATGTGAAATCAAGCTTCATGATTTTTTTTCGGATTGCCTTAAAACTTTTCTGGTCCTCATAAAGTCCCACCGCCCGGTAGAGGGCGTGCAGGGCATCGTCGGTGGTAAAATGCCTGAATCTGATACCATACCCGTCTTCCTCTCCAATGTCCCTCACCGAATCCTTGAGACCGCCCACTTCTCTGACCACCGGTATGGTGCCGTAGCGCATGGCGAACATCTGATTGAGACCGCAGGGTTCTACCCTGGAAGGCATCACAATAAAATCGGCCCCGGCATAAATCTTTCTGGAAAGGGCCTCGTTGTACTGAATGGATGTATCAAAAAAACCGGTGTAATCCTTAGACATCATCCTGAGTCGCTCCTGAAGCCAGTGGTCTCCTGTTCCGAGCACCACAAAAGAAGCCTTGCCTCCCTGCTCCAGAAAATCACTGATGACATCGGGCAGTAAATCGGCACCTTTCTCCTTAACCAGCCGCCCGATAAATGCAAATAACGGATAATTGGTGTTCAGGTTGAAATAATCACATATAAAGCGTTTGCTCTTTTCCTTGCCTTTATCCACTGTTTTTACCGAATAGTGAAACTCCAGCATCGGATCTTTAGAAGGGTCCCAGACCTCGTTATCAATTCCGTTTATGATGCCGCGGCACTTTCCTTTCTCCGCGCGCAGCAACCCCTCCAGGCCGTTGGCCGAATGCTGAAGTTCCTTCATGTACGATTCGGAAACCGTCGTTACCTGCCACGCCTTTCGGATACCGGCCGAAAGCGCATTCAGACGTCCGCCCCAGTTAATAAAGCCGTACTGACCCGGATAAATTTCGGGAAGCAGGCTTGCTTTTCCCATGTCGTAGTTGCCGTGGTATTCCCCGTTATGAATGGTCAGGATGGTGGCCACGCCGTTCATATCACTAAATGAAGGGCACGATGTAATCATAAACGGCACAAGGGCGGTGTGATGGTCGTGACAATGAATGACATCGGGATAGGTGGAAAATGTGCGCATCCATTCAAGAGCCGCCAGCTGAAAACTGAGATATCGCTCGAATTCGTCCCAGTAACCATATCCGCTGTCGGCATCAACATAAATCCCTTTCCTGTCGAGCCGGCCCGGAACATGCACCAGATAGAGCGGAAAACCGAGTTCATCACCTTCAACTTTATGAATTTCGAAATGAAACATCTCTCCGCCCATGTACGTACTTCCGGCGTGCACAACCTGAATGCTCCGCTGGTTGATCCAGTCGTTATTAAAACGCGGCATAACCACCCAGGCATCGGCTCCTGATTTACGCTGGTATTTCGGAAGAGAACCGGTTACATCCGCAAGGCCCCCTGTTTTAGCTACCGGATAGCATTCAAAGCTTAAGTGAATAATGTTCATAAAATAATATTCTCTGTTCCTGTATTCGTGTATTTTCATCCCTGCACCGGAAGGCATCACAAATACCTTCACAATCAGGACGGCAATCTGAGGGCATTATACATTAAAGCACTCAAAAATAAAATTATGAGACCTGATTAAACCGATGTTTTTCCACCTCTGACCTGCATGATACATATACACTTTTTCAAAATTTGTACTGCTTAAGCCCTGTATCTTATATAATGTAATCGCCCCCTTTCAACGTTCGCTTTATGACACTCTTTTGGCACACGCATTCATTTTCCCTTTCTTCTAACCTCAACCAACAAACAGCTTTTCATGCACATAATTGAAGTCAATAACATTGTGAAACGCTACGGCAGCTTTACAGCTGTAGATGGCGTTTCGTTCAAGGTTCCGGAGGGTAAGATTTTCGGTGTACTCGGCCCGAACGGTGCCGGGAAAACCACAACCATCCGGATGATCAACTTCATCACCGTACCCGATGAGGGTCAGGTACTTATCAAGGGTGAGCCGGCAGGACCTCAAAGCCAGCAGGTGATCGGTTATCTTCCCGAAGAGAGGGGGCTTTACAAGAAAATGAAAGTGGGCGAACAGCTTTTGTACCTGGCCCGACTTAAAGGTATGAGTGACCGCGATGCGCGTAAATCGCTTCAGTACTGGCTCGAACGTTTTAAAGCCGACGGCTGGGTGAAGAAAGAGCTGGGCGAACTTTCCAAAGGCCAGCAGCAGAAAATTCAGTTTATTTCCACAATTGCCCACGACCCTGAAATTTGCATTTTCGACGAACCGTTCAGCGGGCTCGACCCCATTAACAGTGAACTGCTTCGCGAGGTAATCATAGAGCTGAACCGGAAAGGCAAAACCATTCTTTTCGCCACGCACCGCATGGAACAGGTGGAACAGATGTGCGATGAAATTTGCCTGTTTAACGAAGGCGGCCTACTGCTCACCGGCGCGCTGAGCGAAATTAAACGCTCCTTCGGGGCCAACACGGTTAAGATTGAGTTTACAGGTGACGGCCGCTTCATCGATGAACTGAAAAACGTGCGGGTCAACAACCGCTCATCCAACTTTGCTGAAATCCGGCTGCTGGACGGCGTAACCGAGCAAGATATACTTCAGGAGTCTATCAAGCATGTTCAGCTCACTCATTTCGAGTTTGTGCAACCAAGCCTGAACGAAATTTTCATCACCACAGTAAACGACGCCACGGCCCGCAAACAGATACAGGAGAAGATTCAATGATCGATTTCAACAAATTCTTCATCATTTTCAAGCGGGAATACATCACCCGCGTTACGAATAAAGCCTACATCATCACCACCATACTGGCCCCGTTGATTTTTCTGGCTTTTATTCTGATACCTATCGCCATCGCCCTGTTATCACCCGATACCGAGCGCGTGGTGGCCGTCGTGGATGAAACCGGGACCATTGCTCCACGAATGGCCCAAATCGACTCCACTCAGTACATCTCCCTGTCGGATAAAACCATCGAAGAAATCCGTACCATGGTCACCCGCGATGAAATTCAGGGGTATGTTGTTGTGGATGAAGACATAATTGCCGGCAACCGCACGCCCGAGCTGATTTACAGCGGAACGGGCGGGATGGCCTTCGTTTCGGAAGTCCGGAATGCACTGCGGTCCAGTATCCGGGATGAAAAGCTCGACAGGGCCGAAGTAACCGAAGAAGTACGCGCCATTATGAACGAACGTATCGCATTATCAACCCGCGTTCTAACCGAAACCGGCGAAGAAGAGCAGGATACCAGTGCCCTGTTTGTGGTCGGGCTGGTGCTTGGTATGGTTATGTACACCGCGATGTTTGTGTACGGCGGAATAGTGATGCGGGGCGTTATTGAGGAAAAAACCAGCCGTATTGTGGAAGTGATCGTTTCTTCCGTACGGCCTTTCGAGTTGCTTATGGGTAAAGTGATGGGCGTGGGTGCCCTGGCCGTAACCCAATTCCTGTTTTGGGCTCTTGCCATCGCCGGCATCTCGGCGGCCAGTACGCCCCTGCTGCTCTACTTCATGGGCAACGGCGTGGCCGATTCCGACGCAGCGGCGGCAGCCCAGGCTGAGCTTCCCTTCACCATACCGGATATCAGCGGCGGACTGATCGTGGGTTTTATTGTCTTTTTCGCTCTGGGTTATCTGATGTACAGCGCGCTTTTTGCAGCCGTCGGGTCGGCCCTCGAATCTGAGACCGAAAACCAGCAGCTCAC
>PXDL01000394.1 GCA_003566395.1 Balneolia bacterium
CGGGGCCGGAGGTTATCGTCCCGGTCGTAGGCAACGGCCAGATCATATCCGGTTAAGCCGTGGTCTTCGAACCCTTTGAGGAGCAGCAGCTCGGAGGGCATGTCTTTAATACGCTCATTAAAACCTTCGCCCAGCATGTATTCTATGGTAACATCCCGGTATTCTTCCAAAACGGCGTGGTAATCCCAAAGCCGGCCGTCGGGCAGAGGCGTATAATCACTTTCCATTTCTACCATCATAATGATGTCGGGACCTTTACCGTCGTTATAGTGTGAAAGCAGCCGGGCCGTATTCTGTATTTTAGTGAGCACATGAGCCGGGGTGTAGGCGGGGTTCCCTTCGTTGTCGAACGGCTGATACGTATCAAAAACGGCAACACCGTCGGCATCGAACAGGTTTTCAATATTGTGGACAACCAGTTTGTAGGGTTGTGAAAATGCCGGTAAGGTCAGGAAGAAAGAAAGAAGAAGAAGTGCGAAGCGCTTGGTTTGCATAAATCGGGCGGTAATATGAGGGACGTCGGTGGAAATAAGAAGGTGATGCTAAAGCTAAACGGCTTAACAGGGCCGTACGTGTTTTAGCACCGGAATATCAACGTACAAAGGTACACTTTTTTGATACAGCCGGAAACACAACAGCTTCGCGGGAGGTGCTTCAGCGATCCGTGAAGACCTTCGCCGGCTCTTGCAGGAGAACACGCTCAAACCTTCTGCGATTGATCTAAACGCTTTTGTTGAGATAGATGTTTGTTTCAACAAATAAATTTTATTAATTCACGAAAGTTCCCTGAGCCGTTTAGCGGACGGCTTCGCTATTTTTTACCAATTCGATTTAATCTGCAATGGCACGTATTCTCTATATTTTTCCCCATCCGGATGATGAATCCTTCGGACCCGCCCCGGGCATAGCGCAACAGCTCGGGCAGGGGCATGACGTTTTTCTGTTCACCCTTACTAAAGGAGGCGCCACAAAAGTACGCCACAAGCTAAATCTCAGCGTGGAAGAAATGGGGGAGGTACGCCACAAAGAAATGCTGGATGTGGAACAAACCCTCGGACTTACCGGCATGACGGTGCTCGATCTGCCCGATTCCGGTCTCAAGGATATGTGCCCGATGGATATTGAAGCCGTCGTTCGGGAGCATATTGAGTTGCTGAAGCCCGATGTCATCGTTACGTATGCCGTTCACGGTATCAGTGGTTTTTTTGATCATTTGGTGAGCCATGCCGTGGTGAAGAGGGTTTTTTGTGAAATGAAGCGCGAGGGAGTTGCGTATCCGCGCAGGCTGGCTTTATTTACGCTGGGACCCGATTCCAAAACCGAGGGCCACTTTACCCTGAAATCATCGGCTGCCGAAGATATTGACTGCGTGCTTAGCGTTACCGATCGGCAGGCTGAAGCAGGACGAAAAGCCCTTGCCTGTTACAAAACCTATCAGGATACCATTGAGAAAACGGGTGTGGCTAAGCGCGTACACGACAATATCCATTTCGAATTCTTCGATGAAGATTTTACGCCCCCCGTTTCCGATATTACCGCAAAACTGCCGGGATGAATCGATAAAAATCGGCATCAATCTTTAAACCCGTTCTGATCAGATTTCAAAATCATGCCGCGTCACCAACATCGTCTTGAAATCAGCCGGGACGGCTCCCATACCGTTTATTCGGAAACGCAGGGTAGCTACTTTCACAATCCTAACGGAGCGGTTGAAGAAAGCCTGCACATCTATTTTGAAAAGCCCGGCCTTTTAGATGACCTCAAAAATCACCGGCCGGTATCGGTTTATGAAACCGGGTTCGGTACAGGGCTGAACCTGCTGCTTTTGGCCGACCGGGCAGCGGCTCTCGAAAGTAAATCCGAAATTCGTTTTACAAGTGTGGAAGCCTATCCACTCGGCATAGAAGCCGTATCACAATTAAACTACCGGGAGTTTTTGTCCGATCCCGGCCTATGCGATGTGCTTCCGGATGTTTTTGGGAAACTTGGTGATTCTGACGGCCACGTAGTTCGATTTCAGGCGGGAAGGGTGCAGGCTGAAGTGCATCCCGTCTTTTTTGAAGACTTCGCACCCCGTACCCATCTGCCTTTTTCACACGTGATGCACGACCCGTTCGATCCGGTGGTAAGTCCCGAGCTATGGACTCCCGAAGTTTTTACGGCCGTCAGATCGTGGTGCCGGGATGATGCGGTGTTAAGTACTTTCGGTGCGTCAAGCAGGGCAAGGGCGGCAATGGCGGCGGCCGGTTGGTATGTAGCCAGAGCTCCGGGCGCGCTTGGAAAACGTGAGATGACGCTCGCTTCACCGACTGCTCATAAACTTGAAGCGTTCAAACGAGTAGATGAGCACCGGTTGAAGAAGCGGTATGAGGCGGGTGAATTTGATGAGTAAGCCGATTTCATCCCGACCGGAATAAAACTGTCGGAATAGCGGAAAGGTTGATATTTTAAGTGCGATCTAAAATCCGCCACCAAAGCCTGCATCACCATGCAAGATGCTTCGAAGCTGCTTGATGAACACGACCTGAAACGCATCATTGAGCGGTTTGCCTTTCAGTTTACCGAGCCGTACGACGATCCGGCTTCTATTGCGATCGTAGGGATGCAGCGAAGGGGAGTGTACATTTCCGAGCGCGTGAGGGCCGTCATTAAACAAGAACTGGGTACCGAAATACCGTTTGGTGTGCTCGATGTTACGTTTTACCGGGACGATTTCCGCACATCCATGAAAATGCCGGAAGTCCAGATCACCGATATTCCGTTTGATCTGTACGGCAAACATATCGTGCTGGTGGATGACGTACTTTACACCGGACGAACCGCCCGGGCCGCTTTAGAAGCCCTGATGAGCTTTGGTCGGCCGGCGAGCATTCGGTTTTGCTGCCTCATCGACCGCGGCCACCGCGAATTACCGCTGGCTCCGGATTACACCGGCATGTCGGTGCCAACCCATACCAGTGAAGAGGTGCTGGTGAAGCTGAGCGAACTCGACGGAGAAGACGCCGTCTATATTGTGAACCGGAACTCATCATCAAAAAACCATGAGTAAACCATCATCAGCGGACGCGGTTTCCACGCCGGACTACACCTTCGGGCAGCAGCACCTGATAGGCCTGCAGGATTACTCGGCCGACGACATCCGGTTTGTGCTTCAGCAATCGCTGTATTTCAGAGAAGTGCTGAATCGTCCGGTTCCGAAACTTCCCACGCTGCGTGACAAAACCATCGTAAATCTGTTTTATGAAAACAGCACCCGAACGCGCATTTCGTTCGAGCTTGCCCAAAAACGTATGGGTGCGGACGTGGTCAATTTTTCCAGCAGTTCATCCAGTGTGAATAAAGGAGAGTCGCTGAAGGATACCATCCGAAATATCGAATCGATGAAAATAGATATGGTGGTCGTGCGGCACGAAAGTCCGGGTGTTCCGCAATTTCTGCGTCGCTGTGTTGATGCCGCCATCATTAATGCGGGCGACGGTGCGCACGAACATCCCACCCAGGCTCTGCTCGATATGTTTTCCATGCAGCAGGTGAAAGGGCAGATCAAAAATCTGAAGGTTGTTATAATCGGCGATATTCTTCACAGCCGGGTAGTGCGTTCCAATATCATAGGACTAACCCGCCTCGGGGCCGAAGTGATGGTATGCGGCCCGAGAACCATGATGCCGCTTTTTGTGCACGAAATGGGGGTGACCGTCTCCCACGATTTGGAAGCTTGTCTGGAATGGTGTGATGTGGCTATGGCGCTTCGCATACAGTTGGAACGGCAAAAAGGCGCACTTTTTCCCAGTCTGAGGGAGTACCACGAGCGGTTCGGTATCAAAATGAAACATCTGGAGCGATATCCCAACATGACGGTGATGCATCCGGGTCCGGTGAACCGGGGCGTGGAGCTGGCCGGCGACGTGGCCGACAGCGACCGTGCCATCATACTGAACCAGGTAACAAACGGGCTGGCCGTGCGGATGGCGGTGCTTTACCTGCTCAGCGGACGCATGGATGAGCGGGTGGGCTGAACGCCCTCAGATAAAGCGCCGGATAAGATGGATGACAAGAGTGCCATCCATCCTGCCCGAAGCCTGACGCTAATATGATTTTTGTGAGAACAACGAGGAACAGTCTTACCCGTACCACCCCAGTTTGAATCCCCAACGGCCCACATCATAAATAAAGGCGATCCCCCAGTAGAAGACGAAATAGGCTCCGCCGCCGAGAAGTGCCAGGGCTGTAACCATCCGCGGCTGCCACGGTTTTTCAGATGCCCAGGTCATCATACGATTGCCTGCAAACCATACCAGTAGGAAAAAAAGCCCAAGGAAAACAGCAATCTGTCCGAGACCGTGAATTACCATCACGGCTGCTCCGTAAGTCGGGCTTTCTGCGGTTGCCGCATACGCAAGAAATTCTCTGAATACCGGGAAAGGACGACCGACGGCAAAAAGACCGACCAGCATTCCCATTAATCCGGCTTTGGTGGTGGAAGCGCTGAAAAACTCTTTAGTAAGCGGTGTTAAGCGATTCGTAAATCGTTTCAGGTATCCGAGTTCGATTAACCCCCAAAAAATCATAACAGCTCCGATAATGGAAAAAACAGCCTGTGCCTGTGCAAGCCTTACCGGGCGTTCGTTAATTGCGGCAACACCTTCCGAGCCGAGAAATCCGACAAATATGCCATAGGCTGCACCAATAATTACAACAGGAGCGGTAAAAGCAATAATTGCCTGAATAGCCGTTCTGCGGGTTGTTTGTTTATCACTCGAACAAGCCAGCCCCGGAATCATGGCGAAAGCTACACATTTGCAAGCTGTAAACGTAGCTGCAAGGCCGGCAATGGCAGCAAACACAAAACCAAAGCCTCCTCCGCGCTCTCCGTAAGTCCCTGCCAAAAGGCTGGTGTCTCCTATGGTTTTTCCGGCAATGAAATCGCGGCCAAAGCCGTCCACCAGATGGAAATTCCAGAAACCTGCAATCATTACGCCTACGAAGATAATCCCGATTCCCCAAAGTAAGCGTTTAGAGGCTTTGTAATGCTCCAGAAAAGGATCATTGTAAGTATTGGTTTGTTTATTCATAAGTCATGACTTTGTTATGTGAGAAATGATTTTTACCGGTGAAACGTGTGAGTATATTTCACAAGCAAGGTGCGGGTATTTGTGAGAGGCAGCATAGGTTGAAACCGATTTCTGTCGGTATTCCAACCTTCATTGAACACGATCCAAAAGTCGTTTCCGTCGCGAAAATTATATCTGAAGCGGACGTTTGCCGAAACTATATCGGCCGCCGAATTGAACTGAATAAATGCGTTTGTGGAGAGCTGTGTATTCAAAGCTGTCCGGACCCGAAGACGGCCTACGTGAACAGAAAACCAATCTTCTGCAGTACCGGAATCGAGAAGGTTGTATAGATAAAGCGCCTCGAGCTCCAGATGTTTTGAGATGTTCCATGTGGGTCCGACTGATGATGTGATGCGCTTACCGTCGTAAAATGTACCCGCATCCACTTCAAAACGGGTTCTGAACAGACGAGAAGCCGTCATTTGATAACTGATGTTTCCTCTCAAAAACTCATAACTACCCTCCGGAATAACGGTGCTGCCGAGCAGCAGGAAATCAAACGGAACATCTTCATAAAAATAGGTGAGAGCTGCACTTATTGAAGCCCCCGGCTTGGTTGTGGCCGACCAGGAAGGACCCGCTTCAAAAGTTTCGACCCGGTTGGTGGCTGCATTCCAATAAGCCGTGCCATCAACTCCGAATGAATGCCAAAGAAGGGGGGAGTTACTGCTCGGTATCCATCCGTAATTCAGGCTTTGTTCAGCCATGTAGTAATTGCCACGGGGTACAAAACCCACCCCCGGGTTATAAGTTTGGCCGGAGTACCCGAGTGTTGACAGGTAAGAGAATCCCCTGCGGGAACGCCGTTCTACGTTGATTCTGATTTTTGAAGAGTCAAAAAAAGAATCGCTTTCTATCTGCTCATCAAAGGTGTGTGCCCAAATATAGGACAGGTAATCGTTGCCCCGGAAACGGATATTTCCATCCAGCCCGAGCCCGATATTGTAATAACCGTCTGCGCTCATTCTTGAGGTTGCCATGGCCCCTGCGAACGAATATGTATTAATGACTTCCCGCCGAAGCCTGAGCACTCCGAAATTTTCCGTATCGATGTCGTTGTGCCTTGCTGTCTGCATATTCAGCATCCCTATATCCCATGATCCGATCCGGCCTGTGAGGCGTCCCCCTGCAAGAATTCGTACCGGATCGCCTGCCCTTGTAAGCCCGATTCTGCGGCTGTTGAATAAGCGTCCGTTTTGGCCCGTGTTGAATTCAAATATTCCGGATCGCTCCTGAAAAAATTGTCTCTTTTCTGGGAAAAAGAGATTAAAGCGCGTCAGGTTTACCTGCTGATCATCGGCCTCCACCTGGGCAAAATCCGTATTTACGGTTACATCAATAGTGAGGTTGTTGGTTATACCATACTTTATGTCGAACCCGGCTTCGAGGGTGGTGTTGTCATCTCTGTTGAAAGCGGATCCGTTCTCGTTGAGTCGGTTATTTTGCTCCAGTCCTCCGAGAATAAAGGGAGTAATGTGGAGGGGGCGGCTACTATAGATTCCGTCAAAAACTACCCTTTGTCCCAGAGACGGTTTGAAGAAAGGCCTTGATATATTGGCAGGGACTTCGGGGAAGGTTACGCGTTCGTTTTTCCTCGAAATCCCCCTCTGGAAGAACAGCCCCATTACCACCCGTCCGTTATCGTCCTGAAAACCCAGGCTTGAAAATGGAATTCTCACTTCGGCGAACCAGCCTTCTTCAGTGATTTGGGTGGCTACATCCCAGAAAGTGGTGAAGTCGGCATTTAAAGCTCTTGGCCCTTCCCCGTCGTTGGAAACAGTAGCATCCCGTTTGGCCCCGGTAGGTGTGATGGTAAATGCCATGGCCGATTCGTTGTCGTTATAAGTATCCAGGAGGATATGAAAAACATCATCGCCGCTAAGGCGGTCTCTGTATAAGGTGTTGGCGCGGATGCCGGAAGGATCGGAATCGTAAGCCCGGATAGAGGCGTAAATATAATGATCGTCGTATCCGATGCGGATTTCAGTGGGTTCGGATGGCGGCAGGCCGGAAACCGGATCATACGAAACAAGAGGAACCGGTATGATATCATCCCAGGCGGGTTCATCCACAAAGCCGTCAATAGTTATTTCCCCGTTTATTCTGGGAAGTACTAACAGGTCGGGTTGAGTTTGGAAGGATACCTGAAGCAATAAACCCGCTATCATAGTAAAAATAAACGCCATTGAAATATGTACAGATTTACAATTGTCTGGGTTTGTAGGAAAGGCTGAATTCCGGCTTCAGCTGCGTTGTGTACTTTTTTCCTGCGGAATATATGTTACGGAAAGTTAGGTAACAAGCGGGTGACGTTCTTTATTTTAAAAATAATTACATTTTGCAACGAACAGTTTTTCCCCATGATAATGCCGTCTGAATGGGAATGATCAGGTATATTTATTACATCCGGGAGAGGGAGAAGGGCGGAATTTTTACAGCGGATGAAAAAACTTCAGGAATGACAATCGTGACAATTGCCAGTGCATACTACCCGGAATTTTTGGCGGATCGTCTGGAAGGCCGACTCTTTTTGCTCTGTTGCCTCAGTGAATCGGTAAGATCCGATAACTTCTTCTTGGAATCCTTATCTCGTGTTAGTGGAGCAACGAGTACATCAAATACTTCTTCAGGTAGCTTGGTGTACTGAGACGCAACCTGTTCGGCAGCCACATCAAAATGCCATTCCACGCGCTTGGCGAATACCTCTTCCAAGCTCCTGATAGCCTCATCACCTTCTTCACTATTCGGGTTAATCGTTCGAAGGGCCTTTATAATCTCCTGCTGACCGAGAAGCAGTGCTTCCATCAGAGCTTTATTGGTGATCACGATGTTGAGTAAAACCTTCAGAATCTGCTGATTCAGCAAGATTTTATTGAGCGGATGATCGGGCAATTCCATTTCTTTTTTCACAACCCGTTCGGGAAGGTCATAGACTCCGCGGTTAACCCTCGCAACAAGATTCATGGATGTCATCTCCGAAAGAGCACTTCGGGCATTACCGTAATCAAGACCGGTTCTCTTGACAATCTCACGTATTTGAAGTGCCTCTTCTGCTTCTTCCAATACTTGAATGATTTTGGCCCGGCGCGGTGATATGGAGTTGAATTCTGTGCTCATGAATCAAAAAAGTAATCTGAATCTCGTTTTGTGATGGGTTAACGGATTTGGAAATGCTTCTGTTATCATACTATCAAAGCCACGTAAAGGCCAGGAATTTAACTTGATTAGTCATTATAAGTCCCAATGTGATAAAAACTTAAATCATAAACCAGCCCGAAATCGCAAAAATATGATTTAGCGGGCCATGTCTTCTCAAATTCATCCCAATGTGATAATTCTTCTTGATCCAATAAGGTATCATCACCATGTCCAACCATTTTTCCTGGGACTCCTCCCAATTCTTTCTTGTCGTATCAGCAGACGGGTGAAAGAGCGTTATTGCAAAGCCTTCTATGAATAGAAACATCAAATGCTTACCCGCTCGTACAGCCTGCCAACTATAAAGCAGACTTATGATGGATACTTTAAACGAAGAATTGAATTATTTTTTCTTCTTCAATTTAGCTAATTCAATGGATATGAAATCAGGTAAATAATTAGGTGTACATCCTTTTGGAACGACTTCATCCTTGAATAAACCGGTTTGCTCTCCTATAGAAATACATTTA
>PXDL01000190.1 GCA_003566395.1 Balneolia bacterium
GAAGCCCTCACCCTTATGCAAACCGGTAAAATAGACCGCTTCCCCATCGTACTTATAGGAACGAAATTCTGGGGCGGCCTCGTGGACTGGATGCGCGAAACCATGATAGCGGAAGGTACCATTCACGAACGGGATATGGAGCTTTTTCTGGTAACCGACGATCCTGCCGAAGCCATTGAGTATCTCCGCGATTTTTATAAGGTCCACAAAATCGCTCCCAATTTTTGAAATACATGCTATTTTAAATTATATTCGCAACGCTCTGTTTTACAGGGCCTATACTATCGCGAATGTATGTGCCGTTTAATGAATGACACTTGTCTCAACTAACTAAATTTTGCTACCTATGTCTCAGGTCAAAAAATATTTCCCAGCACTAATAATCAGCCTTCTCTTTGTGGCCGGCTTAAGTACGGCTCATGCTCAGGACCGTGCGGCTGCCGTTGACGCTTTTAACTCGGCTCAGGACCTGGTACGGGCCAGTGAATTCCAGCAAGCGCTCGAAAAATTTCAGGAAACCCGAAGAATTGCACAACAGGCAGGTAGCGACGCTGACGACATTCGCCAACGTGCTGAAGGTCAAATTCCCGGTGTTCAGGTTCAGATTGCCCGCAACCACTATCAGGCTCGTCAGTTTGAACAAGCCGTCGCGGCCTTCGACCGGGCAGCCGAATTTGCCGATGAGTTCGGAAATACCGACGTTGCGCGCCAGGTACGAGGCAACGTTTTGGTTGTTTTGCTTCAGTGGGGTAACACCGAGTTCAATAACGAAAACAACAGCAGAGCCGAAGAAATATATAAAATGGCGCTTGAGCGTAATGAGAATTACCCCAACCCATATTATCAGCTCGGGCTGATCGAACGGAGAAGAGGCAATTTGAACGCCGCACTCGATTACTTCGATCGTGCTATTCAGACAGCAATGGCTCAAAACAGAATGAATGTTGCCGAAAGTGCAGAAAGAGCGGCCCGTGATTACCTCACTTATCAGGGTGCTACTCAGATAGAAAACGAGAATTATCGCAGAGCGGTTGAGCTTCTTCAGCGTTCGCTTGAATACGATATGGATCATTACACCACCTACTACAGACTCGCGGAAGCTCACAACGGACTTCGTAACTGGTCTGAAGCCATCACCAACGCCAATCGCGCCCTGGAACTTGTTGACGGCGGCCGTGTAGCTCGTGCCAAAATTTACTTCGAACTCGGCGTGGCACACATGGAAAACGGTAGCGACAGCCAGGCTTGCTCCGCATTTCGGAATGCTGCGGTAGGTGATTTCCGCGCTTCATCCGAACACCACCTCGAACACGATCTGGATTGCAACTGATCCATTTAATTCGCTGAATGAAGCCTGTCTCCCATTTCGGAGACAGGCTTTTTTTTTGAAGGGAGACGAATCTGGATCGGCCGTCATCCTCAGACCCTCATATATATTTTTACTATCTTGCAAGACTAAAACCGAATCACAAATATGGCCTATGGTTGACGGTCATACATCTGAAAACCACAGCCTCTGAGGCACAAAAAGTATTATCAAAATCTGATATGATCTTAACCTTGCTATACCGATTCACCAGAATCAGATTCAGCCGGGCACGCACATCAAACTTATTAACCAGTCATTTTCACATTTAAAATATTTTCTCATGTCGTTATCACTTGAACAGCGTTGTGTGCACACGATCAGAACCCTTTCGATGGATGCCGTCCAGAAAGCTAATTCCGGCCATCCCGGCATGCCTATGGGTATGGCCGATGTAGCTTATGTGCTCTGGACAGAATTTCTTAACCATAACCCTTCCAATCCTTCCTGGTTTAACCGCGATCGCTTTATTCTTTCGGCGGGCCACGGTTCCATGCTGCTATACAGCCTGCTTCACCTTACCGGCTACGAGCTTAGCCTGGATGAACTCAAAAACTTCAGGCAGTGGAACAGCCTAACCCCCGGACACCCGGAAGTAGGACTGACACCCGGTGTGGAGACAACAACGGGTCCCTTAGGTCAGGGCTTCGCAAACGGTGTCGGGATGGCTTTGGCCGAGGCGCATCTTGCAGCCCGTTACAATACGCAAGATTTTCAGCCGGTTAATCACTACACCTATGCAATCGTTTCCGACGGCGATCTTATGGAAGGCATCAGTCAGGAAGCTGCATCTATGGCCGGACACCTGCAGCTCGGCAAGCTGATCTATTTCTACGACGACAATAAAATTACGATAGACGGATCTACCGATCTTGCGTTCACCGAGAATGTTCAGAAGCGTTTTGAAGCCTATGGATGGCATTGCATCCCCATTGACGGCCACGACCGGGAAGCCATTCGCAATGCAACCCGCGAAGCTCAAATTACGGCTGATAAGCCGTCGCTGATTTTATGCCGGTCTCATATTGGCTACGGCAGCCCGAACAAACAGGACAGCGCCTCAAGCCACGGCTCTCCGCTGGGTGATGAAGAAATTGCCGCTACCAAAAAAGGCTACGGCCTTGATCCGGCCAAAACCTTTCACATAGATGATGATGTGCTCGACCATTACCGAAAAGCCAAGGAAGCCGGCGACCATACAGAGCAGGAATGGAACAGCACCTTCACCGAATATAAAACTGCCTATCCGCAGCTTGCATCCGAACTGGAAGATCGTATCTCCCGAAAACTCCCGGAATCATGGGATGATATCCTTCCAGTTTTTGAGACCGACGCCAAGGGCATGGCCACACGTAAGGCCTCCGGCAAAGTTCTCGATGAGATTACGAAGCATATTCCGGCCATGCTGGGAGGGTCGGCCGACCTGAGCGGTAGCAACCTAACCAAAGCTCAGTCGGCCTCCATTTTGCAGCCCGGAGCTTACAGCGGAACGTACATTCATTACGGGGTGCGTGAGCACGCTATGGGTGCAGCTATGAACGGAATGGCCCTGCACGGGGGTGTAATCCCCTTTGGTGGTACTTTTCTGGTTTTCTCCGATTACTGCCGCCCGGCCATCAGACTTGCCGCGCTCTCACATGTACCCTCCATTTTCGTCTTTACACACGACAGTATTGGCCTTGGGGAAGACGGCCCGACACATCAGCCGGTTGAACATCTTGCCGCGCTTCGTGCTATGGTCAATGTTATGGTACTGCGCCCGGCCGATGCCAACGAAACAGCATGGGCTTGGCGGGCCGCAATCGAAAACAAGAAAGGCCCGACCTGTCTCGTCCTTACGCGCCATAATCTGCCAACCATCGACCGCAGTAAATATGCTTCGGCTGAAGGCACGCTGAAAGGAGCCTATGTGCTGAATCCCGACGAAAAGAAGCCTGAGGCCGTCATTATGGCAACAGGTTCTGAAGTCGAGATCGCCATCGAAGCTCAGGAATTATTGAAGAAAGAAGGCATCCCCACACGAGTTGTGAGTATGCCGAGTTTCGAGCTTTTTGAAAAGCAGGATGCCTCGTACAAGCAACAGGTGCTTCCTGATAGCATCACGAACCGCGTGGCCGTAGAGGCCGCCGTTCCGTTCGGATGGGAGCATTACACCGGAAGCCGCGAGCGCGTTGTTGGAATGCGCAGTTTCGGAGCTTCGGCTCCATATGAAACCCTTTACAAAGAGTTCGGCATCACGGCTGAAGCCGTTGCCCAAAAAGTGAAAGCGGGAAGATAAATAAACTCATTGACCGGATGATCAGGCAGAAGATTCTCTTGATATCTTCTGCCTGTTTTATTATATATCCGGAATCATAGTGTAACCTTATCCTTTTTATCTGAAGCGAAAACCAAAGGCTGAGCGGTTTTGTCCGAATACGAAGATTTTGAAGAAGAACACGAGTTACCGATAGACGGTACGCTCGATCTTCACTTTTTCAAGCCCTCCGAAGTGAAGGATCTGGTTCCCGAATATATTCGGGTCTGTCTGGAAAAAGAGATCTACAAGATCAGAATAATACACGGAAAAGGAACAGGCACCCTGCGCCGGCTGGTTCACTCCATCCTCGACAAACATCCTGATGTAGCCGCATACTACCCCGGAACAGGAACCGGCAACTGGGGAGCTACCTCGGCAGACCTGAAATCGAATTGAGGTTGACTAACCTCAGTATCATTCCGCAGTGCAGGAAATCATCCTGAGAAAAAAACGTGGTTTTTTTTGTTTTGGTTTTCTGTAAGGATGAACTCCTTTCGGTTTTCTTTTCCTCTGAACCTTTACAACTTTTTGCCACAGAAATCAGATCAGGGGATTATTATAGATAGCTTTGTTAAACCATGACTTTTGTTCGTATCTAATGCCGTGGTGAAAAAATTACACCATGACACTCTGTATGATAAGGCTTCGCCCCGGAGGTAATACAAAAAGCTGCCGTTGATCAAAATTGCAAGGCACAAAGCAGGGTATTCAATTGACGAAAAAAACATCAACCAACAACTAACAATCATGCACATTTTCAAATCATCGGGCCGGGGTATTGCGATGCATACCTGCGGCTATTGGAGCACGCTGTTGGTTTCAGCGGTGTTGCTGTTCTTTATGATGCCGGTGAAATCGGCCGCACAGTCTCAGACATCACCCACCGACGGCATGAAAGACAACACTCCGGCGGTACATGCTTTCATTGATGCAGACATCGTAACCGCACCCGGAAACACCCTGCGCAGCGCTACACTCGTAATTCGGGACGGTGTGATTGAAGCCGTAGGACGAAACGTCCGCGTTCCTGATGATGCGCGCGTTTGGGACATGTCCGGCAAAACAATTTATCCCGGCTTTATCGATGCACATTCCGGTGTTGGCATGCATGATCCGCGTGAAGAGCTGGATCGCGGCAGTAATGCCTGGAATCCGCAGCTGCGGGCTCACCTCTCGGCACATACCGAGTTCAATTCCGAAAATGACGGAAGTGATAAACTCCGGGCTTCGGGTTTCACTACGGCTGTATCGGTGCCACCGCTTGGTATTTTTCGCGGGCACGCATCGGTAATGAGTCTGGCCGACGGAAACGCTACCGACCGGACCATTAAAGCACATGCGGCGCAGTCTGTTTCACTTACCCGCAGCCAGGAATTCGGATTTACCTATCCGACTTCACCCATAGGCGCCATAGCGCTAATCCGCCAAACGCTCTACGATGCACAATGGCACAAACAAGCCCATCAGGTTTACAGAGATAACCCTTCAGGACTTACGCGGCCCGAAAGCAATGCGGTTCTTGCTGCACTTGAAGGCGTCGTGGACGGATCACAACCCTTGATGATAGAAGCCGGCAGCGATGAAGAAATACTGCGGGCCAAGCGGATTGCCGATGAGTTTGGTGTAGAATTATGGGTTCGGGGAAGCGGATATGAATACCGGATTGCTGATTATCTCAGCGAGCATAGCATCCCGCTTATTTTGCCCCTCAGTTTTCCTGATACACCGGATACCGATACGCCTGAAGAAGCCCTGAACCAAAGCCTGTCCGATTTACGACACTGGTATTTCGCACCTGAAAACCCGGCGCTTCTTGCCGCCGCAGGACTCACCTTTTCGTTCACAACCGACGGGCTGGATGACCCCTCAGATTTCCTGAAAAACCTCCGAAAAGCCGTAGAAGCAGGCCTTGAACCCCGGACCGCTATGGCTGCTCTCACTTCCAATCCGGCCGCATTACTCGGAATCAGCTCTACGCACGGCAGCCTTGAAGCCGGCAAATCCGCCGACTTTGTAATCACGGACGGCTTTTTGTTCGATCATAACACCCGCATTCTGGACGTCTGGGCGGATGGACATCGCTATTTAATTAACCGTGAAAACGATCACAATCCCACCGGAACCTGGGTACTCACTTCTTCAGACGGTTCCATAGACGGAGAGCTGTTGCTTCGCGAGACTCGTCGGGGAAGTTTTAACGGCTCCATTACGCTGGGTGATCGGGAAATCGAGCTAAAACGGGTAAACTATCAGGACGAAAGCCGCCGGGTTCATGTAGATTTTTATGATGAAGATGCGGGATTCCCCGGACCTGTTCGTCTCACCGGCTCTCTATCCGGGAACAGGCTTTCAGGCTGGTTCGAAATTACCGGTCAGTCGCGTATTAGCTGGCAGGCAGAGCGTATCACGGACGGTGAAACCCCTGAAGAGCGTGAGCACACACCACTCCGCCGCGACCTCGACCTTGCGGCCATACGCCCAAACATAGAATTCGGTCGTGAAGCCATCCCCGATCAGCCTTCCGTACTGATCATCCGCAACGCTACTATCTGGACTATGGGCGAAGCGGGAATTATTGAAAATGCAGACCTGCTTATTCGTGACGGCAAAATAGCCGAGGTAGGTACCGGCCTCAGCGCACCCCGCCGGGCCGTTGAAATTGATGCGCAAGGCAAACACGTAACACCGGGCCTTATTGATGCCCACCTTCACTCCGGAGTGAACGGAGTAAACGAAATTGGAAATGCCATTACGGCTGAAGTTCGCATGGGCGATGTTCTGAACATAAACAACATCTGGATGTACCGGCAGCTCGCCGGCGGCCTCACCACCGCACATGTAATGCACGGCTCGGCCAACCCGATCGGCGGACAAAACGCGCTGATAAAAATGCGCTGGGGCGCCCTCTCCCATGATCTGCTAATTGAGGATGCCGCGCGGACCATCAAGTTTGCGCTTGGTGAAAATCCGAAACGTGTCGGCTCCGGCCGCTATCCCGATACACGGATGGGTGTAGAACAAATCATTGCCGATCGGTTCCGTATGGCCAAAGATTACGACGCCCGCCGGAAAGCCTGGGACGAAAACCCCCGCGGTATTCCGCCACGCCGCGATCTCAGGCTCGATGCCCTGGTGGATATTCTCAACGGGGAACTGGACGTGCATTCGCACAGCTACCGTCAGGATGAAATCCTGATGCTAATGAAGCTTGCTGAAGAAATTGGTTTTGAAGTAAAAGCATTTCACCACGGCGTGGAAGCCTACAAAGTGGCTCCCGAGCTTGCCGAGCGTGGCGTCGGCGCTGTGGTATGGACCGACTGGGGAGGCTTTAAAATTGAAGCCTACGACAATACCAACTACAACGCACGCCTGCTTCACGAAGCCGGAGTTAAAACCTCCCTCCACTCCGATAACAGCCAAATCGCGGCCCGGATGAACTGGGAAGCCGCCAAGATGGTACGCACCGGAGTGGATCCTGAAACGGCCCTCGCTTTTGTTACCATCGCCACAGCCGAACTCCTCGGTATTGAAGATAAAGTAGGCTCGCTTGAAACAGGCAAAGATGCTGATTTTGTGATCTGGAGCGGCGATCCGCTTTCCACTTTCACAAAAGCCGAGCAAACCTGGATCGACGGACGCAAATACTTCGACATTGAAGAGGATAAAGAGCTTCGCGAAGCCGTTGAGCGGGAACGGGCCGAGATTATCAAACTGATCATGGAGGCAAACTCATGAAACGCTTCCACTTAATCTTTTTCCACTCAGAATTTCTGACCTCCAAACTTGGGAAAACCATGAAATATCTTTCTTTGTTTTTGATTGTTGTGATGGCGGCCCCACTGGCAGCTTCAACGGCCCTCAGCCAAACCCCGGCTCCCATGCAGAGTGAACCGGTTGCGCTCGTTGGCGGCACCATACATACACTGGCGGGTGACCCGATAGAAAACGGAATTCTTCTTTTTGAAGACGGACTGATTACGGCTATCGGCACCGATATTTCCCTGCCGGAAAATGCGCGCATAGAAGACATCACCGGAAAACATGTTTATCCGGGTTTTATCGACTCCTGGAACCAAATCGGTATTTACGAGATCGGTGCAGTGAATATGACAACCGACATCAACGAACAGGGGCCGGTAAATCCTAATGTGATGGTTGAGCGGGCCTTCAATCCTGAAAGCCGCCACATAGGCGTAGCGCGATCTGCAGGCGTTTTGACATCTCTGACCAGCCCCGGCGGCGGGTTGATTTCGGGCATGTCGGCCGCAATGATGATGGATGGATGGTCCTGGGATGAAATGACCCTGAAATCAGGCGCGGGACTTATCGTAAACTGGCCCAACCCCAACAATGCCCGCAATTACGCAGAACAGCTTGAAACGCTCCGCGAGACGTTCGCCGATGCCCGGGCATACGAAAAAGCGTTCCGGGCCATGGAAGCAGGTAACGCCCCGCATCACGACTTCGACTCCCGCTGGCACGCTATGATCGCCGTCTTTGACGGAGACACCCCGGTGGTTGTAAATGCACATGACGTACGCCAGATTCAGGATGCAATTACATGGTCGGTTGAGGAGGACGTCAGGCTGGTAATACTGGGTGGCCGCGATGCCCATCTTGTTGCCGGTCACCTGAACGAGCACGAGATTCCGGTACTCATCACCACCGTTCAGTCATCCCCCTCGCGCTGGTGGGAACCGTACAATGCCTGGTATGAACTGCCTTCCAAGCTGTACGATGAAGGCGTTATTTTCGCAATTGCCGGTTCGTCAAGCGCAGCAAACGTCAACCGTTTGCCCTTTGAAGCCGGAACGGCCGCTGCCTTCGGGCTTCCAGTTGAAGAAGCCCTGAAAGCACTTACTGTCTATCCGGCCCGCATACTCGGCCTGGATGACTACATAGGAACCCTGGAGCCGGGCAAGCACGCCACCCTGATGATTACCGACGGCAACCCCATCGAATACCGTACGCAAGTATCACAGGTATATATAAACGGGCGCAAAAGTGATATGAACGATATGCAGCGCCTTTTATATGAAAAATACAGCGAAAAAGTAAAGCAGCGGCAAGCCGAATAGCAAAGCCTTTCGCCAAAAAAAAGCCGGAGCAGATA
>PXDL01000218.1 GCA_003566395.1 Balneolia bacterium
AGCCAGTCCGGCACCATGCCGATCCACCATACGTAGGTGAAAAGAACGGCAGCGCACAGTTTATCTGCCAGAGGGTCCAGCCATTTACCAAGCTCGCTCACCTGATTGAGCACCCGTGAGGCATAGCCGTCCAGAAAATCAGAAAGGATGATGTAAAGAACCACCAGCTTCATTTCCAGATTCGGCTGATAATCGTTACCCTGATGAAGCAAAATGAGCAGAGGAAGAACCAGAATTCGCGATACGGATAGAAAATTCCCAACGGTCCATACCTGATTGGTAACCCGGATGGTAGGTTTCGGTATCTGTTCTGTGGTTTCCACTCTGGGAGCTAAAGGTTATTTTTATGGTTGACGTACGCTGCCCCCGGTAAATGAGTAAGCAGATGGATTCGGGCAGAAATAATATCCTGCTAAAAAAAGAAAATAGTGAATTTCATAGACAATTGGCCCCGAATAGCCAAAGAGCTGGAAGAAAAAGAAATGGATTCATCCCGCATCTACGACGGAGTGCTGCTGAAAGTGTGGAAAGATGAAGTGCGGCTGCCGAACGGTAACACTTCCGAGCGTGAATATATCCGTCATCCCGGTGCATCCGTGGTGCTTCCGGTTTTTGAAAACGGGGACATCATGCTGGTAGGTCAGTATCGCTACCCTCTCAGGCAGGCGCTGCTGGAAGTACCGGCCGGAAAGCTGGATCCGGGTGAGCCGCCCGGGCAGGCCGCCCGGCGCGAGTTGACCGAAGAGACCGGACTGATTTGTAATGAAATGGTGCGCATCGGGCAGTTTCATCCCTGTATCGGTTACTCGGATGAAGTAATCCACCTCTATGCCGCCTGGGGACTGACACAGCAGGAACAGGCCACAGACGAAGATGAATTTCTGAGCCGGCACAGGCTGCATATCAGCGAAGCGTTCGAATTGATTAACAGCGGAACGATTACCGATTCCAAGACAATTATCTCATTGTTCAGAACACGGGCCTGGTGGGAGAAGCATGTCCCTTTTCCCGTACATTTTGAGCTCAACTGATAACCTAAAGATGAATCCGGGGCGTAACGCGAAAGTATCGCCCCAAAACTGTACCTTGAGCTGAACCTGAACCATTCACATATTTTATGAAGAATCCCTTTACTTCTTTTTTCGACGGGATGCTCGACCGGGTTTTTTCGGTGCTTGGGGCTATTTCATTTGCGCAGTTTCCGCAGTTTGTTCAGCAGTATCTGCAGCGGCTTGCCGGTCATGCCGATGAAGCCCGTAGAATTGTAGAGCGATACAAACTGGCGGCTGAACGGGCCGGTATGGAGTTTGAACCCTACATTGAGCGTTTTCGTCAGGATTCCGATCCTGTAATAGCCGAACACGGCAGCATTATGGTCGAAGCCGTTGAGCGGCTTGAGTTTCTCACTCAGGCGGTTGCCGCGCTTCAGCAGTCCAACATGTTCACCCGGCCTTTTGTATTTCTGGCAAATCTGGATACCGATATCGGGTGGCAGGCATGGCTTATTTTCCAGCCGGGAGTGCCCACAACGGTGGAAGGGGCTGTGTATGCGCTGGCCGGGATAGCCGTCGGACTTCTTGTCTATCATGCTTTAAAATGGCCTGTTTACAAACTTCGGAGTGCAAGAAAAGGTAAACATGACGGTTGATCCTTTGCCGAATACTAACACTGCGCGTCCGGCCTTTTTCCTGGACCGGGACGGCACCCTGAACATCGATCATGACTACGTGCATAAGCCCGAAGAGTGGGACTGGGTTCCCGGTGTTCCCGAGGCTCTTCAGAAAATTCAGCAAGCCGGTTATCTGATTATTGTGATTACGAATCAGTCGGGTGTGGCACGGGGCAAATTTAGCCTCAGTCAGGTTCACCGGCTGCATCGTTACGCAGATCGTGATCTGGAGCGATACGGAGTGAAGATAAACGGCTGGTATATCGCCCCCTGGCACCCTGATTTCCACAAGAATAAAGACCCGGAACTCCTTGCAGAACGAAAACCCGGAACCGCACTTTTTGAGCGGGCGGCCAAAGAACACCGGATTGATTTTTCGCGCTCCTTCATGGTCGGGGATAAAGCTACAGACCTGAAACCGGCCCTTCAACTCGGAATAGAGCCGTATCTTGTGGTATCCCGATTTATGAACGCGAAGCTGAAAGGCTGGGCCCAAACAAACAAGGTTCCGGTTTTGAAAGATTTGCCTCAGGTCGTAAACAAACTTCAACTTTAACCTGTATTCATGGCTGAAAACAGCAAAGGCTCTTTCGTATCCATCGATTTCTGGAACACTATTGTAATTGCTAAAACCAATGGAGATAAACGTGCCGCACGGCGCATCGATGCCCTGCATAAACTTGCCGCCGTTCGAAACAAGTCGTTTACGCAGGGTGAAATAACGCGTGCTCACGAATACGCAAGCCAAAAGTTTGATGAAATCTGGCTTGGCACCTCACGAACTCCGAACTCCCGCGAGTTGGTCGGCTTCACGCTTGAATCGCTGGGTCTGGAGGTAAGCGAAAACGAGCAGTCCGAGCTGGCAAGGGTGTACGAAGATTCCCTGCTCGATGGTCCGCCGGAACTGGCAACCGGCGTGGAAGAAGCAATTAAACGGCTTGCAGGGGCCTACCCGCTCGGCATCATATCCGACACCATGTTTTCACCCGGCCGCGTGCTCAAAGACTATCTCGACCACAAGGGGATTGGGCAGTATTTTTCAGCATTTGCCTTTTCCGACGAAGTGGGAGTGAGTAAGCCGCATCCCGATATGTTTGAAAAAATCCGGTCCGAAACAGGGACCTCGGCAGAAGGCTCGTACCATATAGGGGACATTCAGCAAACTGATATACAAGGGGCGCAGGGTTTCGGCATCAGCGCAGTGCTCTATACCGGCATCAGCGATACCTATAAGAATGAGACCACCGCCGATCATGTCTGCGATAGCTGGGATGAGGTCTGCCGTAAAATTCTTGGCCGGTCATGACGTCATCACCCAAGAAAAGCTTCACCCTGAGTGATTTTGATTATGAACTTCCGGCCGAGCTGATAGCTCACCAACCGGCCGAGCCGAGGGATCACTCGCGTCTGCTGGTGTACGACCGTAAAAGCGGATCAATCACGGATACGGTGTTCTATGAGATCGCCTCTTTTTTGCCCCCTTCCGCCACGCTTGCCATGAATAACAGCCGTGTGGAGAAAGCGCGGATGCTGTTTGGAAACAGGGAAGTATTTGTTGTTCAATCACATAACGACCGCTGCGTGGATGCGATGGTGAGGCCGGGACGGAAATTCAAAACCGGGAAAACGATTCAGCTAACCGAACGGATTGAAGCAACGGTTTTATCTGTTGCTGAAGACGGCCTCCGCAGACTTGAATTCAATATCCCCCTGGATGATCCGGCTTTTGAAGCGTTCAGGCACACTCCGTTTCCTCCCTATATTGACGCAAATGAGTCGCTTTCGGAGCGGTATCAGACCGTTTACGCCAAGCCGGAGGGAAGCAAAGCCGCGCCGACAGCCGGCCTGCACTTTACACCTGAGCTGCTGGACAAACTTCGAAAGGGCGGATTTCCTGCGGCCGAGCTTACCCTGCATGTGGGGCTGGGCACGTTCGCGCCTGTGAAAACGGAGCAAATTGAAGAACACCGGCTGCATTCCGAATCCTGGATACTGACCGCAGAAACCGCGGAAATACTGAATCGCGCTAAGCATATTACGGCCGTGGGAACAACGTCTGCCCGGGTGCTGGAATCACTGCCATCGCCTGACCGCAGCTTCGGGGCGGGGAGCGGCGATACGGATATTTTCATCATGCCCGGCTACCGTTTCCGGAATACCGACAGCCTGATCACCAATTTCCATCTTCCGAAAAGTACGCTGCTTATGATGATATCAGCCCTTACCGGTTATGATGAAATGAGGCGCATTTATGAGCACGCGATTTCCTCACGCTATCGTTTCTATTCGTTCGGAGATGCGATGCTGATCCGTTGAGCAGGTTTCAGGCCCCGGAAGCTTTCACCCCGAAACCACTGCTGACTCTTACCGGTGCAACTCCTATCTTTACCGATTCCTGCACAGAGCTTTACTTTAACGCTGCCTGTAGGGATATGTACTTGATTTGAATTAAATATGCTATGAGTAAACAAAGGGAACTTAACCAGATACGGGACGAACTGGACCGTATCGACCATACGCTTCTCGACGCGCTTTCTTCGCGTCATCAGCTGATTCAGGAAACAGCGGCCTTAAAAAAAGAGCGTAAATCGGTGCTGCGTGATCCTGTGCGTGAACACGAAATATTGAACCGGATCGGGCAGATGGCCCAGGAATCAGGCGTTGATCGTTATTTCGCCATGACGCTCTTTCGTCAGATCATAGACTATTCGGTGCGGTATCAAACCGATTATCTGCTCGACCATCACAACCGGCGCGACCGCGAGTCACTGCTTCGGGTGGGCTACCAGGGTACCGACGGAGCGTACAGCCAGCAGGCAATTCGTTCACACTACAGTTCCAGGCAGAACGAGCTGATGACGATTGGGTTTGAAACGTTTCGTGAAGTGGTGGAAGCCGTAATTTCCGGTGATCTGGATTACGGAATGCTTCCCATTGAAAATACCACGGCAGGTTCCATCAACGATACCTACGATCTGCTTCATAAACATTCTTTGTTTATTGTGGGTGAGGAAGTTGTCAGGGTGAAGCACTGCCTGGCTGCCCTGGAAGACGTGCCAGTGAGTAATATCCGGCGGATTTATTCGCATCCTCAGGCCATCGCCCAGTGTTCGGAGTTTTTATCGAGACTGCATCATACAAAAGTGGAGTCGTTTCTTGATACGGCCATGTCGGCCAAAAAAGTGCTTGAAGACGATGACCTCTCACAGGCCGCCATCGCCAGTGAAGCAGCGGCGGAGTTGTACAATTTGAAAGTGCTTCAGCGGGATATAGCCAATCAGAAAGAGAACTTTACCCGCTTTGTGGTGGTCTCCAAAGATGATATAAGCTGCGACAGCCAGATAAAATGTAAAACTTCGGTAATAATGAGCGCGGCTCACCGTAAAGGTGCCCTGTCGCAGGCACTTAATATGCTGCATGAGTACGACTTGAACCTCACAAAGCTGGAGTCGCGTCCCAGCCCCGGAAATCCGTGGGAGTATCTGTTTTATATAGATTTTGAAGGCAATCTTGCCTCACCCCAAACCGCTGAAGCCCTTGAAAAACTTAGGGCGCATGCCGGCTTTCTAAAAGTGCTGGGATCGTATCCGGCACGTATATCATAATTCGTATATTCTGCGTTATATGATGCGAAAAGGAAAAACATACATATTCATTTAACCTGTAATCAGTAATAGTTAAAAATTTATGTTTCGCATAGGATTATTTATTCTCACTAACATCGCGATTATTTTTGTCGCGGGTATTGTGCTCAGCATTTTGGGCGTCGGGTCCATGCTCGACGAGACGGGGGGGCTGAACCTGGTTAACCTGCTTATCATCTGTTTTGTATTTGGTATGCTGGGTTCGTTTATCTCCCTGCTGCTTTCCAAAACGATTGCAAAATGGAGCACTAAAGCAAAGATTATTGAAAGTCCGCGCACCCAAACCGAGCGCTGGCTGATGGATGAAGTTCGCAATATGGCTACCAAAGCCGGAATAGATATGCCGGATGTAGCCGTTTTTCCCATGCAGCAGGCAAACGCGTTCGCGACCGGGTGGAACCGGAATAAAGCGCTGGTAGCAATCAGCTCCGGCATGCTTGAACGGTATAGCAAAGATGAAATCCGCGCGGTAATGGGCCACGAAATCGGCCACGTCGCGAACGGAGACATGGTTACCCTCACCCTGATTCAGGGCGTGCTGAATACCTTTGTGCTGTTCTTCGCCCGCATCATCGGGCATGTTGTTGACCGCGTGGTGCTTCGCAACGAGCAGGGCTATGGAATCGGCTATTTTGTGGTTACAATTGTGATGCAGATCGTTTTCAGCATTATTGCAGCCATGATTGTGATGTGGTTCTCTCGCAGACGTGAGTTTGTAGCTGATGAGGCCGGTGCACGGCTCGGCAGCAAAGCCGGAATGATAAGCGCTCTCAGGCATCTTAAGGCCGAATCCAAAGTGCCCGATCAAATGCCCGAATCGATGAATGCATTCGGGATTACGTCGGGCAAGCGGCAGGGATTGAAGGCTTTGTTCATGAGCCATCCTCCGCTTGAAGACCGGATTAAGGCGCTTGAAGAATCCTCCCTTTAACAATACTCAGGCCTGTTAACCGGGCGTCAGGCAAAACTTTACCCGGAAATAAAAAGGCCGTTCTGCACATAGCGGAACGGCCTTTTCTATGAAATGCAGAGACTCCGGTTTTATGGGAAAATGCCCATGCGTTCATAGGTAACAGCCACTTTTTTGATTGCGCTTATAAAAGCGGCGGTACGCAGGTCGGTATTGTGTTCTTTCCGGAGTTCGTTGATCTGATTATAGGCGCTGATCATGGTGTCTTCAAGGCCTGAATCTACGATATCCCGTTCGCTTGCTCCCTGACTGATACGGGCTATTTCATCGTCTGAAAGTGAGCGGTTGGTCATAAACTGCATGGCTTCAAGCATGCGCCGGGCTGAACTTTCCTCAAAGCGTCGCTCCATGCGCCCGAACCGAACGTGAGAGAGATTTTTCAGCCATTCAAAATAGGAAACGGTAACTCCTCCCGCATTCAGGTAGTTATCCGGGATTACGAGCGCTCCACGTTCTTTAATGATATCATGAGCTTCCTGAGTGGTAGGGCCGTTAGCTCCTTCTCCAATAATTCTGGCTTTAATCCGGGATGCATTCTGTTCTGTGATCTGGGACTCAAGAGCAGCCGGAACGAGAATATCACAGTCGTATTCCATCACGCTTTTACTGTCTTCAACAAACGTGGCATCCGGGAAGCTCGTAATCGTACCGTGTTCCTGCATGTGCTTGAAGACGGCTTCAACATCGATGCCTTTTTCATTATAAATGGCACCGTCGTACTCGCATATACCGGTAATTCTGGCATCGGCTTCCATCAGGTATTTCACAGAGTGATACCCCACATTACCAAAACCCTGAACAATAACCGATTTGCCGGCAATTCCTTTTTCGAGGCCCAGAGCCTTCATGTCTTCCGCATTATCACATGCCTCCCGTATGCCGAAAAACACGCCGCGTCCGGTGGCTTCTGTACGCCCCCTGATACCTCCAAGTCCAATCGGCTTGCCGGTAACACAGCCCTCGGCATGCAGGGAAGGGTCTATAGCCAGGAACGTGTCCACAATCCAGGCCATCTCCTGTTCTCCGGTTCCGTAATCGGGAGCCGGAACGTCGATTTCAGGACCTATAAAGTTTTTACTCGCAAGTTCGAAGGTGAACCGACGTGTAATCCGCTGAAGCTCGGCTTCGCTGTAGTTCTTGCGCTCGATGCGTACACCTCCTTTTGCACCTCCGAAAGGCACATCAACCACGGCGCACTTGTAGGTCATCAAGGCGGCAAGGGCTTTAACCTCATCTTCGTTTACCATCATACTATACCGGATTCCTCCTTTAGTCGGAAGCTTGTGCTGGCTGTGCTGTGCTCTCCAGGCATGGATGGTGTCTATGGTGCCGTCATCTTTCTTTAATGGAAAAGTGAAATGACAAACGGTGTTACAGGCTTTTATTTGTTCAAGCAGGCCGTCTTCATATTTGAGAAACTTAGATGCCCGGTCAAAATTTAGATTAACCTGTTCAAAAAATCGTGTAGTGCTCATATTGATTCCAGTGTAGTTATGAATTGTCTCGTTTATGTTGCCATGCGGGCCCTTCACACATCTGAGTTATGGTTCGTAAAACCAAAGGGTGCCCCCTTTTTATATGGAAGCGCTTTTTTAGTAGTTGCCGATGTACTTGTCTTAAAAATATCCTAATTCCTCAAGAAAACAGCTTTCTTATTTTTCCCCAAACTCCTTTTTTTGAACCGGTTCCGGAATTGTTACCGCCACCGGATTGATCAGGCATGGGGATCGAGCTTTGCTGTACCTGTTCAATCATTTTTTCCTGTTCCCGTATATGTTTTTTCTTTTCGGGGGATGGCTTATCGGGAGTGTTCTTCTTTCCGCGCTTGTTTCCCTTTGATGATTTTTCCCTGCCTTTGGACGGCTTGTCTGAGCCGGAAGCTCCATCTTTGCTGCCTTTTCCGGAATTACTGCGGGACGGTCGTTTACCGGTCTTCTTTTTTCGCGGGCCGGATGATGAATCGTCTGATTTTTTAGAAGGTTTCTTGCTTTCCCGTCCGTCTTTTTCCCGGCTTTCTGTTCCACCCGAATCCGGGCGGTTATCCTGGGCTCCGGGATTTCTTCCCGGCCGTTTACTGCGCGGGCGTCCGGGCTTTTGATCGTCATTTTTCCGGTCTGAAGAAGGCCCGGAATCCTGGCTATCCTTTCGGGCTTGCCGGCCTGAATCGGATTTCTCCTGGTCAGGACCGGAATCTCTGTTTTCGTTCCGTTTATGCGAAGGACTGCCCTGTCTGTTACGGCGGTCGCCCCGGTCGTTGTCGTCGGACTGACCCTTGCCGATGCTTTCGGGAACTTGTTCTTCGCGGATATCCAGCCCTTTGGATTCTATGATCTCAAGCATGGATCGCCAGTCGCGCCGGGATACGAAGGTAACGGCATTACCGGTAGATTCGGCACGTGCGGTGCGGCCTATGCGATGGATGTAGTCATCCACATCGTTGGGCACATCAAAATTAATGATATGCGAAATATCGTCAACGTCAAT
>PXDL01000514.1 GCA_003566395.1 Balneolia bacterium
AAACCGTAGTGGACGAACTTCCGATGAGGGCAGGTCCTTTCAGGCCGTGCTCAAGCTCCGGGTTTCCCGCCCGGTAACAGGGAACTTCCTGTCTTACATCACCCAGCACAACGCTTTGTGATTTCACCGGACCGTTCTCCAGCTTTTCGGTCCCAAAAGTCCGTTTCCCGCTTTCCTGTGCCGGTATTACCGAAGCAATCATTCGCATCGACTCCACTTCAACAACGGCATCCCCGGCGGGGAGTATCCCGTATATCCGGCGGTAAGATGAACGAAACCGCTCCGGGGCATCCGACAAATCATTGTTGCGACAGTCCACCTGAAGCGTGGTTTCCTGTCCGCGCAGCCGCATCAGCAAGAGCGTGCGAAATTCCGGATTCGCTTTTGTGATGCGTTCCGTTTTGCGCCTTAGCTCCTTTTTCAGCGTCGCAACGATTTCATCCGCTTCAGCGAGCACTTCATCCAGCGGCTGAAGCAACTGCTTTTCCGCGATTTCTTCAACTTCGGAAGTCATCAGTCCGTAGGCGCTGAGCACCGATGCCGTAGCCGGAAACTGAATCGTTTGTATCCTCAGCCGTTCGGCAATATCGCAGGCATGCTGTCCCCCGGCTCCGCCAAAAGATAGCAGCGCGTAAGCATCGGGGCTGAACCCTCGCCGCACCGAAACCGTCCGGATTGCATCGGCCATACGTTCGTTTGCGATATCAAACAAATCGGCCGTCAGACGGTGCGCTTCCGGTCTTGATCCGGTTTTCTCACGTATCTCATCCCGTAGCTTTTCTAATGCTTTTTCGGACGCTCGGATATCCACAGGAATCGAGAACAACTCCGGCAGAATGCGTCCGCTGATCAGGTTGAGATCGGTAAGGGTGAAGGGGCCGCCTTTGCCGTAGGCTGCCGGACCCGGATCAGCTCCGGCACTTTCGGGTCCGACCCGCAACCGGTGGCCGTCGAACCTGCAAATTGAGCCGCCCCCTGCAGCAACGGTTTCGATGTCCACGGCGGGCGCCATCACACTAACCTGACCTACGCGGTGAGAAAAAGTCAGCTGTGGATCGCCGTCTATGCGCGCCACATCGGTGCTCGTTCCGCCCATATCGAAACTCAGAATTCTGGAAAATCCGGCTTCCCTGCCCGATGCAGCGGCTCCCGCCACTCCGGCGGCCGGTCCGCTGAGCAAACTGTCCACCGGCTGGAATCCGCCGAATAGCTTCAACCCACCTGCGCTGCTCATCACCAGCTTGGTGCCTTCGGGCGCGGCCCGCTCCAGATCTGCACGCCAGTTTCGCAGTACCGGATTTAGCACCGCATTCACCAGAGTGGTTTGGCTCCGGTCATGATAGTTGATGAGCCGGGCCGTATCTGACGAAAGAATCACATGTTCAAATCCGGCACGGTTTAATAATTTCCTGAGATGCTGCTCGTGGGCGGGGTTTTTCCAGGCGTTACGAAGACAAACTGCGGCCACCTCTATGCCCGATTTCTTCCAGTCGTCAAAACTTGCGAGTATAAGATCCGCGTTTAATGGCTTCTGCTCGTTTCCTTCGGTAGTAAGTATTCCGCCCGCTTCTTGTACCCGTGCATAGATTGGCGTGGGTTTGTTCACTTTAAGCGAAAATAAATCCGGTCGCTGCTGACTTCCGATAAGGAGTAAATCCTTGAATCCCTCGCTTACAATCAGAGCGGCTGGCGCAAATGTGCCTTCGAGCAGAGCGTTGGTAGTTTGGGTGCCTGCGAGCCTCCATTGAAGCTTCGGAAGCGTTGTATCAGGTGGCGTTCCGGTAAGCAGCCGGGCCGCCAGCACGGGCGACTCTTCTCCGGTGAAAAGGCCGGCAGAATGCGGTTCAAACGGAATTTCCTTTTCAAGGGTTAATGTATTCGAATCTGCATCGGAGGCCATCACCCTGCAAGTGAACTCATTTTGATCGCCGAACAGTCTGATTTCCATACCCGGCAGGGATTCGGCCCGAATGGTTGAGTCCAGCGATGCAAACAGCACGTTTTGGCCCCGCCGGGCGTTACATGAGAAGCGGTACTCCCCCGAACTAAGGATTTTCAGCATAGTGCCGGACGATCCACCGGGCTGGTACAGACAGTCGGTAAATGTGCCTCCCTTGTCTATACAAAGCAGCGCTTCTTCGGGTTTTCCTTTCGTAAATGCGGCAGTTTTGTCAGTCATTGAAGTTTGGTCCGCATAGCGGATTATAAAGAAAAGATAAGGCACCGTTCGGGCTTTAGCTTACATTTTTTATCCAAATCAACGTGATTCAGGGTGGTTTTACCAGTTCAATTATATCACTTTATCATTTACTTTGTTTATTTTAGTTGTTTCGCATCAAGCCGGTTCTCTTTCTCCCCATAATCCGAAACCCGGAGATACTATTTCGGCACTGTAATGCTTTGAACGTTTTTGCGACTTGTATTTACCATCATTCTTTACTTTTTTATTTCTGCTTGTTGTTTTGCCTGTGGGATTGATCCACGCCAATCCCGGTTCGGAAGCGGCTGCTGAAAACAAGCTTTCTTCAGGAGTAGTTGCATCCGATCTGTTTCTTGAAGAAATCAGGCGTCCCCAAATCCGATCTGTCCGAATTCAGGGCAACAGACATTATTCCGGGATGGTACTTCGGGATATCATCGGAAGCGAAGCACCTTCAACCTTCCAGAAAATGATGTTTTGGAGGCGTGGAGGTTTCGAATATTCGGAGACCGAAGCTCGGCGTGATGTTATCCGGATCGAGCGATTTTACCGGAGACGGGGCTTTTATGATGTTTCCGTTCGCTTCGAAGTGGAAGAAGGCCGCCGGGAGCATCACCGAAAGCTCACTTTTTTTGTTGAGGAAGGCGAACCTACGCTCGTCAAAACCTTTGAGATGATATTCGAAGATGCGGATGAAGAAAAAATTGAGAACATCCGTTCATCACGTGAGTTCAGCCGGGTTGAGTCCCGCAATCCGCTTCAGGAAACCAACCGCTACCAGCGCGTACGTCATCCCGATCTCGAGGCTGATTTTCTTACGGCTTTGCGAAATTCCGGGTATGCATTTGCCACGACCAAAGTTGAGGCCGATGTGGACACCGTGGCCCGCGAAGCAGATGTAAGGGCGATCATAAATCCCCGGGAAGTTGCCTATTTCCGCAATATTGAGGTACAAGGCGAACTTACCGTATCGGAATCGTTAATTCGGTTTCAGTCGGCCATTCGTGAAGGGGATCAGTACAGTTTGCGGAAAATGCGCGATGCCCAGCAGCTTTTATTTCGGCATCCGCTCGTGCGGCTGGCCACGTTAAGTATTCCGGAGCAGGAGCAGGATGAACATGTTGATATCCGCATACGAATCCGCGAGCAGCCGCTTCGGACCGTTCAGCTTCTTGGGGGAATAGGCACCGAAGAACTGCTTCGGGGGCAAGTAACCTGGACACACAGAAACCCATTTGGAAACGGCCACCGATTTACTGCCTCTACACGCGCTTCCTTTATCGAGCAGCGAGCCAATCTTGAATACCTTATTCCGGGTTTTGTTAATCCCAGAAGCAACCTCGCGGTCTCCCCGTTTGCGTTGCGTAAAGACGAAGACAGCTTCCGGATTTATCGTGCAGGCCTAAATAACAACCTCACCTATTACTACAGCCAAAACCTGATTGGAAGCTTAAGCTATGAGTTTAGTTTAAATGATGAGGCCATTAAAGACGCGGCCGGTGTTCGTACCGACAGCACGCAAATCTATAATATCTCGGCCCTCAAACTCTCCGCGCTCTATAACGAATCCACCGGCGACCGAAGCCAGGGCTGGTCTATCCGGCCGTTTGCCGAGTTTTCCGGTTTTCTGAATACCGGATCAATTTACTATCAGCGTTTTTCACTGGATGTCAGAAGGTTTATTGATTTCACCTCCACCACTCAACTGGCTTTACGCATTAATTCCGGATTGCTCCTTTCCGGTGATCCTTTCGATACCCCGGCCAATATCCGGTTTTATGCAGGCGGTTCAAATTCGGTGAGGGGGTACACACGGTGGCAGCTCGGGCCTAAACGGGAAGTAGTGGATCAAAATGATAATTTTCAACAGTATCTACCGCTCGGCGGGCAGTCCTTGCTTACCTTCAACTCTGAAATCAGGCAGGATCTCCCCCTGTTTTTGAGCGGATTTCAACTGGCGGCCTTTATGGATGGAGGTCAGGTCTGGCTGAATTTTGAAGATACCAATCCGTCCGATTTCCAATATACAGCCGGTGGCGGTGTCCGCTATATGTCTCCAATCGGCCCGATTAGGCTCGATATCGGCTGGAAACTGAATCCAACCGATGAAGACCTGAATACTTTCCAGAACGAGAACTTTGGCGGCATCAACCGCTGGGCAATACATTTCAGTATAGGACAGGCGTTTTAGCTGCATGGTTGAAAAGAATAACATAAAACCCGAATCTCCAAAGCCAAAAAGACGGCGCCGATGGCCCTGGATTCTGCTGGGCATAATAATCTTACTTTTTGCAGGGATACGGATTTCGCTTCAGTCGGACTGGCTTTTCGGGATTATCAAAACGCAAGCCGAACAGGCTGTTCATGAAGCCACCGGCGCGGAATTCACCATCGGCTCACTCCGCGGTGATCTGCTTCGGTTTGTTGAAATGACCGACGCCGAACTTGCCAAAAACGACCCTGTCGTAAAGCTCGACACGCTGGAAGTACGCTACAATATCTGGGCGCTCTTTTCACGCACGATCGACATCACATCTGTACGTATAAGCGGGCTGGATGTACATCTGGAGCAGCAGGCCGATTCCACCTGGAACTTCATGGAACTCATAGGTGATGCGGATCCCGACGAGGACGTGGAGCCTTCGGATTTCCCCTTTACGCTGAAACTGCAGCATATCACCCTTGATAACAGCCGGATTCAAATTCACGCCCCCTACCTCCTGCCCGATGACAAGCTGCTTATTGATGAAATCAGAGCCGAAGCCGGGCTAACCTACAGCCAGGATCACATCTCGGCCGGGCTTGACCAGCTTGCCTTCAAGATCGTTGAAGGCCGCCTTCCCGAACCGATTGCCTTTGAGACCTCCGCTTCTTATGACGACGATCTGATTACCCTCGACCGCCTCCTTATTTCAACCGGCCGTTCGGCGCTTGGCGCAGAAGGGCGATTTGATCTCGAAACCGACGAACTCCGTGCCGATATCGAAGACACCCATATCAGCCGCGCCGACCTGGCCGCCTATTTGGACGACATTCCCGAATTTGAAACAGCCCGCATCACTTTGTCCGCCGACGGCAGCCTTTCCGACCTTGAAGCAGGTTTCGAACTTCATGCTCCCGGCCTTATAAAAGCCGGGCTTACCGCGCGGTTGGCGACCGAACCCGAGCTTCAGCTTTCTTATTTAGAACTCGAGCTTGATGAACTCAACCTGCAAGCACTCACCGGAGATCCCGATCTGGATGCCGATGCAGGTAAGCTAAGGCTGACCGTGGACGGTACCATTCCCCTTGAGCGCTATCAGGAAGCTGTGGCCGATATCCGGATTGAGCTGAATACCGCCCGTTTTGAGCATATAAGCCTGGCCGATCTCAGGCTGGATGCCAAACTTGACCAATCCGAGCTTGAGGCTGATCTCCGGGTTCTTTCCGCCGGCGAACCGATTGAGATAGCGGCCGGTATCCGGCAGATTTGGAGCGAAAAGCCCGAATGGAACCTTACCGGAACTATTCGCAATCTCAACCCGGCCTACTACGCGCAAGACCCGGAGCTGGAAGGGCGCATCAATATGGATTTTGAAGTTTCGGGTACCGGAACCGAGCCTCACGCAGAGCCGTGGACCTACAGCTTGCGTATTCCCGATCCTGTAATTATGGAATACAACCAACTCGGCCGGATTTCTCTGGAAGGAAACCTCACCCACCGGAATCTGAGCAGCGACCTGCACATGGATTCTCCCGGAGGAAGCATTCATCTGAGCGCACTTGTACAGGGCTGGCAGGAAGCTGTACCGGAGTGGGTCGTCACTCTGGAAACCTCCGATCTTGATCTGTCCGTAATTGCCAATCTTGAAGACCTACCTACTCTGATTAATATGGAAGCAGAGCTGGAAGGCCGCGGAACCGATCCGGAGACAGACCTTCGTTTTGAACTCAGCACCAGACTTCAGAACAGCCGTGTTCTGGAGGAGCCTTTTGACAAGCTTGATGCCGAAATTACCTTTGAAAATCAAATCGTGTACTTGCACAACGTAGAGCTGGAAAGCCAGTTTGTGAACGGTACGGCTGAAGGGAGGCAGTCCGTCACGGATTTTACGGACGCTGAGAACCGGCTCGATTTTGATTTCGAAATCGGAAATCTTGAATCCTTCGCAGGTATTGCCGGTGCCGATACCCTTCACGCTTCAGGCAGGTTGAACGGAAGGCTCCGCCCCGTGAACGGCACACCGGTGCTGGAATCTGAACTGCGTATAGAACCACTGGTTTTTGACGATCTGCTTGTTTCGGCAATCGAGGGTCATTTCACTGCTTTGCTGAGCGAAACACCGGAAATTGAAATAGATATCACCCTTCAAAGCCCGTCTTATGGTGATTTCAAGCTTCAGGATATCCATCTTGTGAATTCAACTGTTTTGGGGGATGACGAGATAACCGGAGACTTTGATTTCCGCCTGATCCGCACTTCATCTTACGGTCTTTTCCACAAAGCGTCGTTCAGTATAGCTGAAGAAATCGTCCTCAATACCACCGAGTTAAACCTTGTTGAAGACGGATTTGCTCTCGAACTTGAGGCTCCTTTTTCGGTTCGTATCAGCGGCGAAGGGGATCAGCAAACCGTCCGGATGGATACGCTGAGTATGCGCTCGGATGATGAAGCCCGGATGCAGCTTCATGCGATGACCGGGCCTGGAAACCTGATCGAAGGTTGGATTAACGCAACGCGGCTTAACCTGGGCGCGATGCAGGATGTACTGCTCGATGAACGCATTGCCGATCTGTATTTCAACGGTTCGGTGGATTTCCGCCTTGAGAACGAAACGCTTGTAGCCGACATCGACACCGAGCTATCAGACATCAACTATAACGGACTGTCATTCGACTCCTACCAGCTCACCCTTAACATTGAAGAAAACCGGATGCAGATCGAAACGCAGCTGATTCATGAAGATGACCGGCTCATGCAGGGATCCTTTTCACTTCCGTTCCGTTTGGGCGATCCGGAAACCTTCCCCGACGCGTTTTATGATGAATATGTAGATGGTTCCCTTGAGTTAAATCCGTTAGATATCACCCGCTTTGAATCCTTTCTGGAGCAGGCCGGGTTCAGCGGTTTATCCGGGATGCTGGCGATCGAAACCCGTCTCGGAGGGACCGCAGGAAAACCCGAGCTTGAGGCGCGAATCGAACTTTCTGATGCAAACGTTTCAGGCGTTTCGATCGAAGAGGCCTGGCTGGATTTCACCTACCTGAATGAAGATGCCGAGTTAATGGTGGAATCCGGAGTACGGTCACTCGGTCAGATGGCAGCCCAACTGGAAGGTACCCTCCCGCTATTTATCGATATGCGCACTTTTACGGTACTGGAGCCGGACGACAACGAAGGAGTGCAAATGTCGGTCAATACCTATGACTTTGACGTGTCGGTGTTCAATGAATTCATAGATCGTGATGTAGCACGGAACCTGCGGGGCAAACTCAATGCCGATATAGACATTACAGGCACTGCAGGTTCACCTGAACCCCGCGGCTCCGTCACCTTCACAGAAGGGCGCATTCAGCTTGTGGAAAACAACATAGCGCTCAGTAATATCAGAGCCGATATCGCCCTGGAACCTGATCGTATCAATATTAGAGATATTTCAGCAGAAAGTTCGGGCAGCTTTTCGCTGAATGGTGATATTTATCTGGACAACTTTTTCCCGGACCGGTTCGATATTCAGGCGAGAATGCGCAATTTCCGGGTTTCCAATACCCGAGACCTGGATGTGTATGTTAGCCTCGACAGTCGCCTGCAGGACACTTTTGAGTCACCACGCCTTACCGGAAGTCTAACGGTAGAGCGTGGCTATATTTTCCTCGATAATTTCGGAGAACGCCAGGTTGAGCAAGTCGTTCTGGAAGACGAAGAAGAACCCGATACCTTTGCCCAGGACTTTTTCGACTCCCTCTCTATGGAGGTAAATCTTGCCGTTACCCGGCGTTTTTTCATCCGCAACCGAAGCAATCCCGAGCTTAATCTTGCTCTTGAAGGAAGTATTGACGCAGTAAAAGAGCCCGCGGGAGATCTTCAGCTTTTTGGTGATATTAATACGGTAAGAGGTACGGCCACTACCCTCGGCCGGCGGTTTGAGCTGGATGAAGGGGTCATTATTTTCAGCGGACCGGCCGACAATCCTGAATTCGACATTCAGCTTAGCTACCGTGTAAGACGTGAAGACGATATCAGGATTATTTACCGCATCAGCGGCGACGTGGAAGAGCCTGAGTTCACTTTCGACAGTGAGCCGGAAATGGAGCTGCAGGATATCATAAGCTATACTCTGTTCGGGCGTCCCTTTCATGCACTTCAAAGCTGGGAACAGGGCGTTTCCGGAAATGCAAGCGCCGGTGATGCCGTGGCCGACGCGGCTCTTGATTTGTTGCTCGACCGCCTGCAAACTCTGGCTGCCGATCGCCTCGGTGTGGATGTAGTGGAAGTGGAAACTTCAAGCCAAAGCGGAGGGGGCACGCGGGTAAAAGCAGGAAAATTCCTGTCCGATCGCCTTTTTGTAGCTCTGGTAC
>PXDL01000167.1 GCA_003566395.1 Balneolia bacterium
AATACTCGGAAAAGGAGATACGAAAGCATCGGTGCGAACAACCGAAGGGCGACAGGTTGATCTGCGCATCGTGGAGCCCGGGCAATTCCCGGCCGCCCTGATGTATTTTACCGGAAGCAAGGAACACAATGTTGTGATGCGTCAGCGGGCACGTGAAAAAAAACTCACGCTCAACGAGTACGGACTTTTCCACATGAACGATGAAAACAAAACCGATTTTGATCGCCCTGTTGATACCGGCAGTGAGGCAGATATTTATGAAATACTCGGCTTGTCTTATGTGCCTCCTGAGCTGCGGGAAGACCGCGGAGAGTTTTCTTTTTTTGAACGTAATACGCTCGATGACGCGAATTTGCCCGAGCTTAAAGACATTCGCGGTGTGCTTCACGCCCACAGCACCTGGAGCGACGGAAAAAAATCTATTCATGAAATGGCCGAAGCCTGCCGTGAACGCGGCTACGAATACCTGGGCATTACCGATCATTCCAAAACGGCTGCTTATGCCGGCGGACTCACCGTAGAAGAGGTAAAAAAGCAGTGGGAAGAAATTGACCGGCTCAACCAAAAATATCAGGATGAAGGCACGGACTTCATCATTTTTAAAGGCATCGAATCGGATATGCTGCCTGACGGAAGCCTCGATTATCCCGACGACATTCTTGAAGGATTCGATTTTGTGATTGCTTCCCTTCACGCTTCACTGGATATGGACCCGGAGAAAATGCTCAGTCGTTACGAAAAAGCCATAACCAACCCTTACACGCGAATCGTGGGCCATCCGACCGCCCGGCTTTTACTCCGGCGCGACGGCAGCAAGGTTGATATCAACCGCATGATTGAAATAGCTGCGAAGCACAATACGGCAATCGAAATTAACGCCAATCCCCGTCGTCTCGATATCGACTGGCGCTACGGGCAAAAAGCAAAAAAAGAGGGCCTGCTCACCGCTATATGTCCCGATGCTCACACCATCGAAGGCATCGATGATATGAAATACGGACTTTCTGTTGCACGTAAAGGGTGGTTCAATAAAGAGCGTGTACTTAACACTCTTCCGGCCCCTAACCTCCTAAACTGGTTTAAACAAAGAAACGGCTGATAGATGTCTGTCGATAAAGCGTTGTGTAAATACGACAAGAAGGAGATCAAAGCCGGGCTTCATGAATTTGCAGCTTGCGTGTCCGATCCCCGGTTTATATGCCGTAAATGCGCCCGTGCCGCACATCACAAAAAACACCTGTGCAAGCCGGAAAAAATCAGCGCTGGCTGATCGAATTCCACCGGAAGAATTTCCGAGATTTTACGCAGTCCTTCTTTTTCGTCTTTAATACAATTCATATATTTGTATTTGAATTTATGTAATGTATTCACCCGAAATTAGGGGATGTAATGTCTTTCAAAACTGTATCTGCTGCTAACGAGGCCGTAGGCCTGATTCAATCTAATCAGCGCGTTTTTATTCATTCTGTTGCCGCCGCTCCTGTTCATCTTATCAATGCCATGACCGACCGCGCACCGGAGCTTCGTAATGTGGAAATTGTGCATCTGCACACCGAAGGCGAAGCCCGTTATACTGCTGCAGAATACGCCGATAGCTTTTTCACGAATGCGCTTTTTGTGGGCGCAAATACCCGGCAGTCTATACGGGAAGGCCGCGGCGATTACACCCCGGTTTTTTTAAGCGAGATTCCGCAGCTTTTCACAAAAGGCGTGCTGCCTATCGACGTTGCCCTTATACAGGTTTCACCTCCCGATAAGCACGGGTTTTGCTCATTGGGAACCTCGGTTGATGTTACCCCGGCCGCCATAGAGTCGGCCAAATATATCATCGCCCAAATTAACAGGCAGATGCCCCGCACCCACGGCGACGGACTCATCCACAGTTCTAAAATAGATATTGCCATCGAAACCGATGAGCCGCTCGCTGTTCATGAACCCGGAGTCCCCACAAAGGAAGAAGAGATCATCGGCCGGCACGTTGCCGGATTGGTGGAGGACGGCGCGACGCTCCAAATGGGAATCGGCGCCATCCCGAATGCGGTTCTTAAAGCGCTCACGAATCATAAAAACTTGGGCATCCATACCGAGATGTTTTCCGACGGCGTAATTCCGCTGGTTGAAAACGGTGTGATCAACAACAGTAAAAAGCGCGTACATCCGGGTAAAATTGTAGGCGGATTTGTGATGGGCACCAAAAAACTCTACGATTTTATCGACGACAACCCACAGGTTGCCATGCTCAACATCGCATATGTAAACGATACGGCCGTCATTCGCAGAAATCCCAAGGTAACCGCCATCAACAGTGCTATTGAAATTGATCTTACCGGACAGGTTTGTGCCGACTCCATAGGTACTTATCAGTATTCAGGTGTGGGCGGACAGATGGATTTCATCCGGGGCGCCTCGCTTTCAGAAGGCGGCAAACCGATTATCGCCCTGCCGTCGGCCACGGCAAAAGGTATCAGCCGGATTGTGCCTTTTTTGAAAGAGGGAGCCGGCGTGGTTACAACACGCGCTCACATGCATTATGTGGTAACAGAGTACGGCGTTGCCAATCTTTATGGGAAAACCCTGAGTCAGCGGGCCCGCGCGCTCATCGACATCGCCCATCCCGATCATCGTGAGGCGCTGGAAAAGTCAGCATCGCATCGCTTTCGTAAGAACGGGAAATAGGCCGGTTACCGATTTCAGCTAAAAAAACGCCAATAGGCCCACATACAGGTAAAGACAATCAGAAAAATCAGACACACAAGGCTGAACAATCTGTACGCGGTTGACGGCCGCGCTTCTTCCGGAGTCCACTCCCCGGTTATGAGCTTATAGTTGAACCAACCCAGCACCGGGGCGGCGATGAAGGAAAGTCCGGCTGCAAAGTCGATCAGCACGGTGAAGGCGCCGCTTGAGGTGTACAAAACCATCAGCGATACAACCGGAATTGCAAGAAGTGCCGTTCTGTAGTTTCTCAGACGTCCCGGCTCTTCGTTTCCGGAGCGTTTCAGCTCGGCAACGACTTCGGCGGCCACCCGCGGATAGGCATCCGTAACCGCAAGCGTAGTACTGAACATGGTAATAAATGCCGCAACAGAAATGAGGGGCGCGCTCCAATAGCCGAGCGTCCGGCTGTAAAGCTCTACAAGCTGAGCCGAAAACTCCACGCTATTTCCGGAAAACGACATTCCGGAGCCGTACATAACCAGCGTGCCGAGCAGGAAAAACAAAATACCGATCAACGCGGCCGAGCCGTACCCAATATCAAAATCGAAGCGGCAATCCCGCAGTGATGGCCGGTATCGGGTCTGCTTGCTGCGCTCCCCGGTCCAGATAGAGTGCCAGACCGATGCATCCAGCGGAATCGGCATCCATCCCATAAAAGCTATGATAAAAGCAAACCCTGCAGCATTCCAGTACGAGGGCGGAGAAATCTCTGCAACTTCGCGTCCCGCTCCCGCCCCCAGGGCCATGAGCACGGCCGTTAGCGTGAGCACCGTCAGGGCCGAAATGATGATTTTCATCGACATATCGAGTCCGGGATAACGGCCGAAATAGAGCAGCATCACGCATACGGCCAAAATGAGTAAACTCCAGGTGAAACTGCTCCATCCCATACCGAAAAGCTGTTCTGCGAGGCCCGCGGTAACGATGGTTACGGCCGCCTGAATGATGAACATGGTTCCGAGGGTCATCATCACAAAAACCCAGAAAACCGGCCGGCCCATTTGGCGATACCCCGTTATCAGGTGTGAGCCGGTTGCCGCAGCGAATCGCGGACCGAATTCCATGAACGGATATTTCGATACAATGGCGAGAATGAGAATCCAGAAGATGGAAAAGCCGTAATCGGCCCCGGCTCGTGTTGCCTGCACAAGATGGGAAACTCCGATAGCGGCTCCTGCAATAAGCAGTCCCGGCCCAAGTGCGTACAACAGACGCTGTTTCAGAGAATAGGATTCTTCCGGCCTGGTATTCATTAATTCACTACTCAAATTTGTGGTTCCGGTAAACCGGATGACTACCTTAGGGTAAGCTCCGGTTTAAGCTTCACCATCCGGAGTCCGATGCTGCCAAAAGTAATCATTTTGATCCATTTCACCTTATTGCCGGAACAAGAAATTGTCCGCATGGTTAAACAATGCTTATAGATTTCAGGCTTCATGCCTTTCCTGTTGAGGAGTTTCAAACGCTTATTTCAGCTACGAAGAACGCGAATTTCACTTTTCACATAAGAAGTGAAATTGCAATATATTCCCGTTGCGATACAGCAACGCTGTTTAAGTTTTCATTTTTTGCCGTTTAAAGGCATTTTTTGCGAACTGCCGGCGTTAAAGCTAAATCAGTTTCCGGACTCCCTAAAGCTTTGAAACCGAAAAAACTTTTACTTTACCTTAATTTTATGAAAGCAGCACTACCAATTCTTCTTATATCCTTCATTCTGGGTTACTTCGTACCCGACGCCAATGCTCAAACTCTGCCTGAGCCCCGCCAAAGCCCGATAGGCGTGGCACGCGCCATGATGGGCGACACCTACATTAAAGTCATGTACGGCCGCCCGTCGGTACGCGATCGTGAAATTTTCGGCTCGCTTGTTCCTTTTGGCGAAGTATGGCGCACCGGTGCAAATGAAGCCACTGAAATTACTGTTTCTGATGATATACTGATCGAGGGCGAACGTCTTGAAAAGGGAACCTACTCGCTCTTCACTATACCGGAGCAGGAACACTGGACCGTTATTGTGAACCGGCAGCTTGGTCAGTGGGGCTCGTATTCTTACGACAAAAGCCACGATGTGCTTCGCCTGGAAGTGCCTGTTGCGGCTACCGGTAATACATCAGAAATCTTTACAATTTCTTTCGAGAAAGAGGAAGAAGAGGCAACCGAAGGACATCTCGTACTGGCATGGGAAAACAGTAAAATTGAGCTTCATATTGCCGCCGACTAAGTTTTTCGTATATGCGAATGTGAAGCGTGCGATTCTGATTCTTTCGGCCATAATCTTGATACCGGCCGTTTCCGCAAGCGCGCAGGAAAAACATACCACCGGCGAACTGGTGGATAAAATCATGGAGGCATCCGGCTTCAAGCATTCGCTGATCGACGTATGGATTGGCCTGGAAGCCGGTATTGAAGACGAGGAGCAGCTTCCGGGGGAAGACCTTAGAAAAACCAGGCAAATTCTTCGCACAGGTTTTGAGGGTCAGCGGCTGGTAACCCTGTTCACCAGCAAACTCACCGATCGTCTTGAGCCGGAATACGCCGAAGCGGTACTTTTATTTCTGCAAACCGACACCGGCCGGCGGATTGTGGAGGCCGAAAACAGAGAGCTTAACGTAACCGATGATGAGCTTCACGACTATCTTGAAACGCTTGAGACGTCAAGGCCGGAGTACCGGAAGCGCATCGAATATGTGGTGAATATCATTGAAGAGACCAAAGCTATTGAAAACACAGTCGAAATTCTGTTTTCGATGTATTCCAATCTACTCCTGGCCGTCAACGCCGTTGATGAGCCGGACCGGCGGATGAGTCCGCAGGAGTTCAGGGAGACTACCCAGCTTATTCGAATGCAGCTTGAGCATCAGATGAAGCAGTACGTTACCATGAATCTGCTGTACACGTTCCGGGAGCTTGAACAGAATCATCTTGAAACCTATGTCGCTCATCTTCGCACGCCGGCAGGGCGATGGTACACCTCTGCCCTTCATGAAGTTTTGACGGACGTACTTCAGAACGCGCAGCAGCAGGTTCAATCCGAGCTGGACGCGCTTTAACGTCATAAAAAAAGGCGTTTTCGTCCGGGATGTATGTGTCACCCTTTCCGAAAACGCCTTCCTTAATATCGCGCTAATCAGTCTGCTTTTACGCGAACGGCTTTCTTTTTCACCTTCGCTTTTTTCATCGCTTTCATCACTTGCGGAACAAGATCAGCAGGAATATCTACAAAGCTGAAATTAGTCTGAATATCGATATGGCCGATGGCATGGCCCGGAATTCCGGACTCGCCGGCAATGGCGCCTACAAGATCACCCGGACTCACCTTGTCATTTTTACCAAGGCTGAAGCGCAGGCTTACCATATTTTCATCATTCCGGGAGTCGTAACCCGAGCCGCCTTTGCTTTTTTTTCCGCCGCGTTTTTTTCCGTTTTGTGAAAAATCCGGCCGCGACATATCCGGTTCTTTTTCAGGAACCGGCTTATTGCGCTCTATTTCATCAAGACGCATTTTAAGGAGTGCACCCGCAATTTCGGATGTGGTATAGGCATCATCCATCGTTTCGATTTGCTCAATATAAGGGCGAAGGCCTCCCTGTTTGAGCGTTTCGGTCAGCTCGGTAAGATGGTGCGTCATGCGGGATTCGCGCACGTCTTCGATAGACGGCATGCGCATGGACTCAAGCTTACCACCCGTAACGCGCTCAATAAAGCGGATACTTTTCATTCTGCGGCCTGATACAAAAGTGATAGCAGTTCCGGAGCGTCCTGCACGGCCGGTACGGCCAATACGGTGGACGTAGTATTCGGGATCCTGGGGCACGTCATAATTAAACACAATATCCACGTGCTCAACGTCAATTCCGCGAGCGGCCACGTCGGTTGCAATCAGCAGATCAATCTGTCCGCTTCTGAATCGCTGCATCACCTTATCGCGCTGAGACTGTGTGAGGTCGCCGTTAAGCACTTCACTGGTGTACCCGCGGGACTGTAATTCGGAAGATACCCGGTCGGTCTGTACTTTGGTGTTGCAAAAAATAAGGCCCAGACGATACTGTTCTACATCCATCAGCCGGCAAATGGCTTCCACACGTACGGAGTCGCGAACTTCCATGTAAAACTGGCGGATATCCGGGGTAGAAACCTTCGATCTTTCGATGGTAACATTTGCCGGATTTACCATAAAGCGATTCATGATTTCACGAATCGGTTTGGGCACGGTAGCCGAGAACATCACCATTTGAACTTTTCCGCTGGTGTATTCCAGGATTTGTTCCATATCCTCACGGAAACCCATATTCAGCATTTCATCGGCTTCATCAAAAACCACCATTTTCAGGGAGTCAAGCTTAAGGTTGCCCCGTTTGAGGTGATCAATGGTGCGTCCCGGAGTACCCACAACAATCTGGGCGCCGCGTTTCAGTGCTTTTATTTGATGGGATATGTGCTGGCCGCCATATACCGGAACAACGTTGAGTCCGCCGGTAGCGGCTGATAGTTTCTGGAGTTCTCCGGTTACCTGAATAGCGAGTTCACGGGTCGGGCACTGGACCAGAACCTGAACCTGTTTTGAAGCCGGATCGGTTTTTTCGATGGCCGGAATCGCAAAAGCTGCTGTTTTTCCGGTACCGGTTTGGGCCTGGCCTACAACATCACGGCCCGACATTAAAAGGGGGATGGTTTGTGCCTGAATGGCAGTTGGTGCTTCAAAGCCCATGGCAGAAAGACTGCGCAACACGGGCTCGCTGAGTCCAAACTCAGCAAAGGTGTGGTTAGACATACTATTATTCACAAAAGATTAAATTAGGGACGGGCGCTGAAAAACTGCTCGTAGAGGCTTTGGCAGAACTTGAATTTGCCTGTTGTACGCTGTGGTATCCATACTCTGATGACTCCTTCCCGGAAATTCAAAAAAAATGAACTGCACATTCACGCTATTGCAGTTCATTACCCCGGATAGCCCGTCGCTAAAAAATCTTGGGTCAGAACCGCCTTTTCCTGGATAACCGTGTAGATTATCCGGCATTAGTACTTACCTGAAAACTTGCAAGCTTATAATATACACTTTTTTTATTTCATATACTATTCGGAAATCGACAGGACGAGGTTGTGTTGAAGAGGAATGTAGAATGGAATCCTTTCCACCTTGTAATACAATTAGAAGCATCTCAAGTTGTTAATCCCGGCCTTTCCCGGCACTGTTTATGAGTATGACATAAACTTGTGTGGTATTTTAGATCGAATAGGATTCTTCGCATGACGCGTTGAATATAGCTATAGGCCGGCAGACTTTTTCCAATCTTTAGCCTGCACCTGCCACATTCCCCCCGCTCAGCTTAACATAATATACTATTGATTAATAACTTGGGTAGAAGGTAGAATTTGGGGGTATTTTATCCCTATGGGAAAGAACTACTGCAGCTGTTTTCCATGTTAATTTCATCTGTTGATTAATAAATGATACAGCAAAAAAAGACCGAAAAGAATGATGAATACCCCCAAAAGCCTGAGGCGACAGTTAGTTATCTTCCTAAGCCATTAAAGCCCATGAGTTGTTTCCCTCCCCGAACAACCCCGGCAGGGGTTGAACTTCAATAACCCCGCATCACAATGCGGGGTACCGGACGGCGCCTCACCTTACAACCCCGACAGGGGTTGAACACGGGATTTGCCGGCTGCACTTAATCACGATTCGAAAACCTGAATGAGCGTAATCAACATCTGGGCATCTTAGAACAGTTTCCCGCCGGATTAATCCCGTGTTGAACTCCTCCGGAGTTCGTGATCTTTTTCGTCATTCTGTTCCCGGGTTTTCACCCGGGGCTATTCATGTTGAACCCCTGTCGGGGTTCATTGATATCCATATTAGAATCTTTACTCATCTAGATCTTGTGAATCATTATCAGTCTCCTCTTGGATTGCCATTTATCTTCCTTTATGTGATTTGTCTGAGGTTACGGGTCTGTAAGTTGTAAGGCTTTTAAATACTTTTCCAGGAAAACGCTTTGGCAATCGATTATCGACT
>PXDL01000284.1 GCA_003566395.1 Balneolia bacterium
CTTCATTAAACGGCAGATTTGCCCAGTCCTTGCAGGTCACCAGATTTCCAAACCATTGATGCACCACCTCGTGTGTTATCAGAGCCATGTGGGAAACGTCCTGGGCTGCGCGGGCGTCCACCTGAACCAGATCATACAAAATAGTTGCCGTTGTATTCTCCATTCCCCGGGCGATATACTCATGAACCGGAACCTGCATGTATGCGCCCCAGGGATAAGCATAGTCGAATTTTTCGTTAAAATAGGCGATCATATCTTCGGTTTCCGCATAAATCTGCTCCACATAATCGGCGTAGCGGGGTTCGGTGTAATAGGCGTAGTAGATGTCGTCAACCCAGCGCTCCGTTACATCAAACACACCTGCGGCAAGGGCAAATAAATAAGGCGTGTGGGGGATGTCCAGTCTCCAGTAATCGGTCCGCTCGCCGGTGTCGGGATGCTCGGTTTGTGAGATCAAAAATCCGTTTGAAAAGGTTTTCATAGAATCGGGCACGGTAATCCGGAACTCCTGTGTGGTGCGTTCTGCCGGGTGATCGATGGTCGGAATCCAGAAACTATTGTCCTCCGGCTGACCCAGCGTCCATACCTGAGTCGGCTTGGTCGGGTCGCGATCAAGCGGATCCACAAAATACAGGCCGCGCCGTGGTGGAAATGACGTAAAATCGAGTGTGATGCTCAGCGTATCGCCCCGATGGAACCGTTCGCCCAGATCGATGGTAACAATGGCCGAATCCTGCCTGAAAGCCAGTTGGTTATCCGAGCCGGACAGTGTAACTGAATGAAGCTCGGTTGTCTTGGAATCCAGAATCAGGGTTTCAGAACGATGGCGCTTGTTGGTAAAAAGCATCTCGGTGCTTCCCTTTACCGCTTGCTGCTCGAAATCAAAAGAAATCCGTGCCGACTGGTGAAGCAGATTCCAGGTTCTCGGGCGCAGATAACGGGGCTCACCCTCCCGGATAACCCAGGTTTCGCCCACGTCTGTTGCGGAAGGCTGCTCCTGCTGCATATCGGGTGGTAAAGCGGAATGCTCATCCGGAGCGTCGCCGGTTTCAGAAGTTGTTCCGCATCCTTGTAAAACTAAAATAACTGAAAAAATAAGCGTTAGAATACCAGCGTTGATGCTGTGTTTAATTACAGCCGGGAATGAGTTCATAATCATTAAATTAAGCCAAAGTCCTCTGTGATTACTTGTAAGTGCACAAAGCTATTCCTATTATTGCAAGCTTGCAAACGGTTTAGAAAAAACGATTGAAACCGGGCCTTGCAGTACCCGGCAGCAACATGTGCATCACAACAAGCTGTTCCTACACCTGAATCCGGCGGTTAGCCAAACTCAACATCCATAAATTTAGACTCTTGATGCAAACGGATCATAAGACCCTCAATAAAGTCTTTGCCTTTGTCAGCTTTCTTTTTGCTTTTTCTCTTTATATGATGACGCTGGCCCCTACGGCCAGTTTCTGGGATCCTGCCGAACGAATTGCCACCTCCTACGGGCTCATGATTCCGCATCCGCCCGGTGCGCCCATGTACTTATTGCTCGGCCGTCTTTTCTCAATGTTCATGCCCGCCGATTACGTTGCTTACAGCGTAAATATGATGAGTGCGCTCTCTTCGGGCATCACTATTTTGCTGCTTTATCTGATTGTGGTGCGGCTGGTACGAACCTTTACCGAAGGCCATCCGGATACGTGGCCTCTGCATGCGCGTATCGGAATGTATGGCGGCGGACTTATCGGTGCCCTCACCTTTGCCGCCACCGACAGCATGTGGTTTATCTCGGTTGAAGCCGAAACCTATGCGATGTCACTCACCTTTACCGCATTGGTCTTCTGGTTAGCTCTGAAATGGTCCTCCAAAGCCGATGAACCCGGAAATGAGCGCTGGCTGGTTCTTATCGCCTATCTTATCGGGATTGCATTCGGGATTCACCTTTTGAATCTGCTGGCTATATTTGCCATCGGACTGATTATCTATTTCAGGAAATTTGAGTTTACCATTCCCGGTTTTTTTGCGGCTGCCGGACTCACCTCTCTCGCATTTCTGGTCATTTTCCCCGGTACTATTATTTGGATGCCTAACCTGGCAAACTCCCTGAGTCAGGCTACGGTGGGATTGGCCGGCCCCTTCACCTTCCTGGTAATTGTACTGAGTCTGCTGGCGTTCGGTATCTATTACACGCATCAGAATAATATGAAGGTGGCCAATTATATAATTGTAGCTTATACGGCTATTATGATCGGTTATTCGAGCTATGCGGTCATTTTTATTCGTTCTATGTCCGATCCCGCTGTAGATCAGAACAACCCGGACAACATCGAGCGCTTTACAAGCTATATCAAACGTGAGCAATACGGAAGCGCGCCTCTGCTCATGGGCCGCAGTTTTGATAATACCATTCAGGATATCAACCGGGATTCAGAGAAGTTCTTCCCGCGCCGCCATTCTTCTACTCCCGCACACATGTCGGTGTACGGCGATTACAGCAGCGATCTGGATTTCTTTATCAATTACCAGCTCGGACACATGTATTTCCGGTATTTCAACTGGAATTTTATAGGAAGGCAGGCCGATATACAGGATACACCCTCCTACTTCGGTACCTTCACAGCCGACAGCCGTTATGCGGATAATCCGGCCAATAATTTTTATTGGTATCTGCCCTTCTTGCTGGGATTATTCGGAGCAATTTATCATTTCGTGCGGGATTGGCGAAGGGCGCTCTCCGTCTTTGTCCTTTTTGTGATGACCGGCATTGCTATTGTCGTATTTCTAAATCAGACGCCGATGCAGCCCAGGGAGCGGGATTATTCCTATGCGGGCTCCTTTTTCGCCTTTTCTATCTGGATAGGACTCGGAGCCACGGGAATTATCGATTTTCTGCGAACGGCGGTGAAGAATAAATTCGCCCTGCTGGGCACGCTCCTTTTCCTGTATCTGGCGGTACCGCTTCGTGTTCTAACCGAAAATTACAACGATCATGATCGGAGCCTTCGATATGTGGCTCCGGACTACGCCTACAATCTTCTGAACTCTGTGGAGCCGTACAGCATCCTGTTTACAAACGGTGATAACGACACCTTCCCGCTGTGGTTTCTGCAGGAGGTGCACGGAATTCGTACCGATGTGCGTATTGTGTGCCTGAGTTTGCTCAATACGCCCTGGTATATCGAGCAGGTTAAAAACCGCTGGAATTATGATGCGCCTCCGGTAAAACTTTCCTATACCGATCGCGAAATCCAGGATATCGAGCAGAAGTTTCGCTTCGAGCGGCAGTCCGATTTTCACAGGCCGCGAGATGTCCGTATTCCGTTTGATAAGGAGCGTTTCGCCCGCATAACGGCCCCGGAGCGTTCTGCCGATCAGATTACCATACAGCAGCTGATTGAAAGCGGATCTACAGAGTGGCCGGATAATCTTCACAAGCCCGAATATTCATTCCATGTGCCTCTGGATGAACTGGATGATTACATCGAGTTTTATTACCAGGGTCAGGTGCTGTTTTCCGACGGTGAGCAGACCTATCACTATACCCGGATTCAGGACGACATCACCTATGACATTATCCGGAACAACCTGAGCGAGCGTCCGATCTATTTCGCCATTACGGTGGCTTCAGACGCCAAACTGGGCATAGAAAACTACCTCCGGCTCGAAGGAAAAGCATTCAGGGTAATTCCATCCTATCACGAGGAAGAATTCGGTCATCTCGATACGGAACTGCATGCGTCGAGGCTGGAACAGTTTAAGCTTCGGAATGTGAATAATGAAAACATCTATCTTGACCAGAACATCCGGAGAATGCTTGATAATTACCGGACCATCATCACGCGTCAGGCCAACGCCTATATCCGCGATGACAACCCTGAGCAGGCCGGATACTGGCTTAGCTGGGGCGAAGAGCTCATTCCGTTTTCTACCGTCACTCCGGATTTAACCTCCGCCCTTACCTATGCACTGCGGTACACACAGGCCGGATTTAACGAAGACGGACTCAGGCTGGCTGAAGAGTTTCTTCCGCGTTTTATGAGCGATCTGGAGCGAAGCCTGGGCCGTATGGACGAACTCGAGCAACAGATGGATAATCTGGAAGCCAATCTTCGCGATCCTTCCAACAGAGCCCGTGCGGAGCGCCGGGCACGGCTTCAGGCTCAATTGCAGAACAGGGAACAAAACCTGCGCAGGGTCCATCGAACCTATACCAATAATCTTTCCAGGCTCGTGGTTATGCAGCGCATTTTCTTTCTGGCCGGTGAAGATGAACGTGCTTCGGCAATCGCAGAAGATATTAACCGAATGGTGGGAACTGAAACCAATTTTCCGCGTACACGCGAGGAGAACGAACAGGCCTTCAGTCGCATTTACATTTAAGACTGCCGTTTAGAAGGCTTTGATAAACCAGGGATTATGTTCGTATTCAACGCCGGAACAAAGCAGAAGACGGGCAAAAGAACGGTTTTGCAAAGCCTTCGTATAGTAATCCTTAAAGCTGTTCTGTATATTATGAATTATGCAGATACCGACCGGAACGACCATCACGCTTACGCCCTAAACAAGGTTTCTAAAACAGGAAACAACTTATGATTCACACGTTCACCGAAGACAATATTGAAGAAATTATCCGGGTACTGGGTTGTGAAAGCAAGAAAACCGGAGATGTCCACCGTTTTTCCATACAGCCTGAAGAACCGGAATCTAAAACGGTGATGGAGCTTCACCTCGGCATCGAGTTTGAAGGCAAAACCACCCATATTGTATCGGTGTATGCACATAATGTGTTTTTGCAGCTTCATAACTGTACCGCTTTCGTAGCCAGCGAAACGCTTCAGCAAATCACCTTTTTCGGAAAAATTGGCGGGCAGACCACCGGATTGATCATTGAGAAACACGGAGGCGTTAGCTTATATGCCAATGTTGACGATGCTCTTTTAAACGGAGATTTTTCCAAACTTCCCCCTGAGATCATGATGTGCAGCGTGGCCCTTTCGCTCACCGAGTCGGTTGATTTTGAAGGATTTTCATTTGATGACGAATCTTGACTACCTCGGAAACAGACATTTTCAACACCTCCGGCACGGCCGTTCCGCTTTCCGATGCGGAGATCAGGCACATCGTTGAATCCGTATTCAATAATGAAGATGCAGACTTTGGTTTTACGGAAGTGATTTTTACAGATGAACCAACTATTGTTGAGATCAATAAAGAGCATTTAAATCGTGATTATATCACAGATATCATTACATTTTCTTATCACGAAAACGATGAGCCCGTGGAAGGAAGCCTGTTCTGCTGTGCGCAGCGTATTCTTGAACAGGCGTCTGAATTCAATTCCGATCCAAAGGTTGAATGTGCACGGGTGGTTATCCACGGTTTGCTTCATCTCTGCGGCTATGCCGACGATACGGCCGAATCCAAAGAAAGAATGACGAACCGGGAAAATTTTCATCTTACATTACTGAAGTATTTATGAGGACAAACGTCATTGATTTAATCATCCAGATGGTTCGTATGATTCGCTCCGGTGAATCCCTGCGTGATCTGGATTCAAAAAATTTTTCCAGTGCTAATAAATCCGAGGCTTCCGCAGCGTATTCCTGGATTCTTCAGAAAGTTGAGAGCGGGCATTTAAACTCGGACGCACGTAAAAGTCACCACAGACAGCTTCGTATTTTGCATGCGGCCGAACGCACTATTATTTCTACCGATGCTTACGGCTACCTGATCGAGCTGTTTAATATCGGTGTGATTGATCAGGATGATATGGAACGCATCATCGAAAGCGCGATGATGAACAATTTTGAAAAGATTGGTATCGAACGGATGAAAGAGATGGTGGCAAGGGTTGTATTCGGGGTAGGCGAAAAAAGCAGACCCGGAGGAACCTATCTCAGCGGAGGCGAAACCATTAACTAAAGTACCTGTTCTGCTGTAAAAAAACCTGTTTTCCCAAGTCCGTCCGGCTGTATTCCCCTTTTAACTAAATCCATTCTGTCATGAGGGCGGTAAATTATTTTCTGCTGATTGTGGAATCTCCCACAATTAAAAAGTCTATTGAGGCACTTGAGATTTCAGGCCTCGAGGTTATCTCTACGTCCGGGTACGCCTGGATTCCGGTCGCCGATCCCAAAACGGGTAAACTTAAAGCACGCTCCAACCCCGACAGCGCCGGGTTTCGAAAGGATTTGCGTGATAAAGCCCTGCTTGCATCACGCATCGTTATCGCAATGGATAGCGACCCGAGCGGGCAGTTTCTGGCCCATGCCATAACCGTGTACCTGAACCGGGACGACCGCATAACTTACGGCACAATCACCTCTATAGACCGGACGTCTGTTGAAAGCATGCTCAATAAATCGACCTCCCGGATCCGGATGAATCCCGATTTGCTTGCCCGATATTTTACGGCACGGACGCTCCTTCAGCGCTACATTGCGCATCAAACGGGCAGTTCGGCAAGTCTGGCGGGTATGCTTGCCGCCGGCATGAAGCTCATGCCGTTTCAGACTTCTGATTTTATTTCCGAATCCGGTGCACATTTCCGCTCAACAAAACCGTTTGAAACCGAAGCAACGGCATCATTCAACACCGACCCCATCACAGACGAACGCACCGATATTTGGAAACCGACGGCACATCCGGTTTCTACCGCTATTCTTCCCTGGATTCCCGACACAAGGTTTGAGGACACCCAAAATCGACTCAACAGGCTATTCACCAACCGTATAGACGAGCTCGACGGTACGTTGATCAGCTATCCGCGTACCGAGCTGACCGGATACTTCCAGCAAACCTGGAATTTTCTTTGTGAGCAGTACATCAGGCTTAACGGGGCCGAAGAACTGCTTCCTCAATCTATGCGGTATGATGTTACCGCAGAACAGGGGCATGAAGCTCTGCATATCCGCAATCTGGAGCACAATCCGCACAGCGTTCGCCCTTATCTGAAAAAAGAAGATCTGGATCTCTTCACCCTGATTTACGATGCCACGCTGGCTTCCCTCAAACGTCCGGAAAAACTTGACAAAGAGACCTGCTTCACAGATGAATCCCATATTTTTTTCCCGTCAACGGCTGAAAACAACGGCGATGCCGGAATTCTGAAACCGATTCAGTGCCTTGACCGTTTTTCACAGGCTCTGTTTGATACGGGCTGGGTGAAGCCCTCCGCCCTCGGGAAAACGCTGGACAGCCTTCTTGAGGATAAATGGATAGAGATTGAGGCTCTTCCGGTTCCTCATGTGAAGCCGGGTGAAGCGCTGCACCAACTGGATGATAAATCTGCGTCAATTGCGCTTCTTCTTGCGAAAAAAAACCGGGATTTGTATCAGATAGCAATGAAGACGGAGGAACCCGGAACATCATGGAGAACCATTTTTGCAGATTGCCTGAAGGACAGCTAACGCAAACCGCCTCACCCCTGATTAAATGAGTTCCGGAAAACAGAATGATTCTGATAAACCCGCCGAGCTAAGCCTCGCCGACATCATTCGGAAACACCGGAAAACGTCCGGCTCGAAAACACCATCATCCGGAGAAGAATCTCCGCAACAGCCGCCGAAGTCATCCGCTCTCCCGTCTGCCGGAATGCTGATGCTCCGCATCTGGCCCTGGATTCTGCTTGCCGGCTTCGCCTTTTCCTTTTTTTGGGATTTCAGCGGACAACAGCTCAATCTGTTCGGCTATGTGGTTTCACTTGAAGGCTTGCTGCGCATTGTTTCCATCAGCGGGCTTATCGGGTTTACCACCAACTGGCTGGCCATTCAGATGCTTTTTTATCCGCAGAAACGACGGCCAATATTAGGACAGGGATTGATCCCCGCCCAGAAAGAGAAGATCGCGGACCGTTTATCGGCAGCCGTGGAACGTGAGTTGATCAATCCCGATATCATCAAGAAAGAGTTTATAGAAAAAGGAATTCTGAAGCGCTATACCGATGCCGTAATCACGGATTTCAGGCAGCTTACCTCCGATCCCGGTTTCAAGAAGGATGTGAACCGGCTTCTCGGCGTTTATGTGCGGCGCATTCTTGAAGACCCCGCCGTGAACAGTCAGATAATTTCACAGACGGAAAAAGCCATTCTTGAGAATGTAAAGGATAGTCCAGTGGAGCGAAATGCGCTGAAGCTCTATCTGCTGATGAAGGGCAAAACGCTGAACGATATGCTTCATGAAGCCGTAGCCGCGTTCCCCGAGCATCTTGGACAGGCTCAGGAACCGATTGATCAGTTTATAGCATCTCTGCCTGCCAGACTGCGAAAAGACCGCAGCTACATCGAAACCTTGTTCATCACCCTGCTGAATACCATTCTTGATCAAATTCAGATCAGGCGTATCGTACAGGAAAGCATCAGTCGCTATGATGAGGAAAAACTGGAGCGCATCATTCGCGATACCACTGATGACCACCTGAAATATATCCAATATTTAGGCGCAGTGATCGGCACCGTGGGCGGGCTTATTATATGGAACCCGGCTTCCCTCCTGTTGCTGATTTTTACCGCTTCGGCTTTGTTCCTGACCGATCTCATCCTTCAGAGAAAATAAAAAATCCCTTCACTTTTGCGCTGTGAAGGGACTTTAAAGCCATAGCTCAGTGGATAAAATCAGAACCGGGCAATTCCGACGAGCTGGTAACCGCCGGGCATTTCGTTGCGATTAACGCCGTACACTTTTCCACTTTGCAGTAATGTTTTGACCGCGGCAAGATCAATAA
>PXDL01000536.1 GCA_003566395.1 Balneolia bacterium
ATCATGGGGTTTATTGGAGTGAAGGATCCCGAGATATTCACTGTGGACCTATTGGTTGGAATGTCTGACAATGTTCAACACAGGTGTGCATCATTTGGCCAAGCTTTGCTCCAAGCTCGGGTCCCAGATGCCGCCATCACACGTACCCTCTCCTTCATCAAAGCCTACCACTTGTGTAAGTTTTCTCATTATTTTTTTCTTTTTTGAATGAAATGAATAGTCAAGAAAAAAAGTTGTGTGTAATACTAACTATTGATTCAATTCAATTTTTTATTTCTTCAGGGAATTCTGCTCCAGCTCAAGGTAAGTTGACGCAAATTAAAAAATTCTTCTCATCATTGCGCTTCTAACCAAAAAATTCACTTTCTCGACATATCTTCTTATACTTCAGGTAAGTTTCATCTATCTGCGTGTTACCTTTTTTTTCTTGTTTGAGTGAGAAAGAAGTATTGGGTCATCACACTAATCCTTATGCTTTTTCTTCTTCCCCCCCCCACTGTATAGCTGCTCAACAAGGACAAGGTAAGTGTAAAAAAAAATCGAAATTGTTTCTTCTTGCTCAAATCCTCCAATATATCTAACATATTATTCAAACCAAATTTTGACCAACAGAGCCTCCACATCTCGCTTCGCCCTCTAACGAATGGGAAAAGTTTATTTCACTCGATGGAAAGCAAGTGGTAGATGACAAGCCATGGGAAATCAACCCTGCAGCAGCAGACTTAGCGAACGACCTTGTTGAAAGTCAACTTGAATATGCTACATTGAGCCGGTCGGTGCTCTTAAAGCGAATGGAGAAAACTTCTGCGACGTGGCCGACAACATCCCCTGAACTGATGGACACAGCTGAAAAGGTAAAAGAAGACGCAATCGCCACTGCAATGGTTCGAGAGCGTGAACTCCCAGATCTGGAAGATGTTGAGATTAGGGAAGTAAATGAAGCTCACCAGAAGTCCTTCTCTAAACACACAATTGAATACTTGGGGAACGATGTGTACAAGACTCGTGTGCAGAACATCGGTGCCTTGGGTGGCCTTGAAACGACTAGACCTTTTCTTTTCACTCGTTTTGACAGTGTGTGTATTGTGGAGCACATTTTACACAAGTCATTTGTGTACACTGCGAAGAAGAACGTAAACCCCGAATTGGCAGCTCACAAAGAACATGCCGTTATTGTGGGTCCACCTGGAGCATCGAAGTCCTTTACTCTTCTTCAAGTGGCCAGACGATTGTTTAGCTTGGGGAAAACAGTTGTTTGGGCGAATCGGAAGAAGAACAGGCTGCATCTCTTTGTTAGAAATCCATCTGAAGGAAAATACCATGCTTGGACCCGACAAGGAGATCTCCCCAGTTTACCAGATAGCATCCTTGATGACGCCAACGTGTACATTCTCGTTGATCCAACGGATGATGGCGGAAGTAATAAGCTTGCTCTCTCATATGCCTTCACAATCATGGCAGCATCCGCGAACAACGACCATTATCACAACGAGTACAAAAATGGCCTCACATTTTATTACTTTGCTGTATGGGGTTTGGAAGAGTTGCGACGCATTGCTCCATATCTTGCCGATGGTTCATTTGGGGGAAAAGATGGTGACAATGACCTTGAAACCCGTTTCAATAAAGTCGGAGGTGCACCGCGGTATTTAATTTCCCCCGAACAATATAATAGCCGATTAGATTTGATGGAAGGAAAGGAACTCACTTTCTCAGAGCAAAGCTTGGAATCATACTTGGATGGTAGTGTGCTAAACTATCGGAGTGCCAGCGGTAAGAAGAGTATCAGTGGTTTGTTTTTCAAAGCTGATGGCATTGCACCAACTTATGAAAAAGCAAAATTGGATTTCATCAGTCCACATGCTGCATCGACGTTTGCGAGCAAGTTCCGCTCCAGAATAATGGAAGGTATCCAGCTCCGAACAGCCGATGATTCCGCACTCCATGGAATTCCGTTCGAACATCTTTCCCGCAAAGACTTGTGGAGGAGTGGTCGTTTTGGTGTCTTCAAAGGATGTTCATCGAACGTAGGGTCGTATGATGGTGCTGAATCGGCCCTAGAGTGGACGAATGCGGATTTACATATGGTAAAGAACAAAGCTGAGGTAAAGGGATGGTTTGCTGCAAGACCCCATCCGCCAAATTCTACGAGAGAGCTCTTGTGCCCACCAAAAAATCAAGCCTGCTTCGATTTCGCAGATCACCGCCGCCGCTGGTTCCAAGTCACACTTAATCCAGAGCATAAAATTAGCCTCCCCATGTTCTTGGAGCTTGCAGAAGCTGCAGGAGTATTAAAGGTGAAAGAAGGTTCTTTAGCGACCTCGCCCCAGTACGAGATGGTTGACTCCAAAAAAAGAATACACCTGTACCTTTGCGTTCCTGAAAAGGAAGTAAAGAGCTTCAAGCACGTGCAAAATTTCGATATTGGCGACGCCAGCGAAGAGAACCACTCTGTTGCAAAGACGGCTGTTCAACAGCATCTTCTCGTAATCCCGACGCACGCGGCGCCTCAACCAGATAATGAAGCAAGTGTTGAAGAAGGTGTAGCTGAAGCAGATGCTGGAGTTGGGGTTGAAGATTTGAGTGTCGAGCAAATACGGAACATAGTGCAAGCACAAGCCGTCAACCTTACAACCCGAAAACGTAAAACCCTTGAAGATCGATGGGAACTTATCAACGAATTGCTTAATCGAAAGGCCTTGGAACCTAAGGACCTCGAAGCATTTACTGTCGAGGAATTGAAGGATGAGCTCAGAGAAAAACGTCTTAAAATTAGCGGTAAGAAGGAGGACCTCATGCAGCGATTGTTCGAACAATTAACAACGCGATAGAGGGAGTTCTCCTTATCTTTCTTATTCCTTTGCTTTATTCATTCATTTATCTTTCTAAATAATTACATCATTACTTTCACTGATACCCTTCACACAACCTTCTGTTGCACACTCCATTGAATCGTACACATCACTTTATTGTATTTTCTTCGTCTGGACAATGGTGTCGTTTTTTTGGTAAGCGAGGAGAGACAGACCAGGTAAGGAAACTCGTACAGCGTCCTGAAAGACATCCCGATAATAAGAATTCTTGACTGCTTTACAGAGAAAAAGACGATTTAGAGTTTGGAATGATGATGATCTTCCCCGTTCTGATTTTACTTTTGTTTTGATCATGCACGAGTCAACCTCGTAACTTTTTTTCCCAATAGTCCTTTCCTGCATCGGGGCTAGGTACCTTTTCTCTTCGATCCGCACACATCAAAGTATCTTTATCATGAGACAGTGTGCATCTAGCTTGATATTTCTCGCCGATTTTTGACCTTGTATTTTGTAAGCTTGAAACTGTGCAATGGAATGCTTCGGAAGCTCTAAGACAAGTAATACCTGTGTCCTCAATTTTCTTTTTTTGTACCATTCTTGCTGACAGCCTGAGATGATTCTATCAGCTTTTTTGTGTGGATGATACTAAATCAGTTAAAGAAAGAAAGAAAGAGGGTTTGTTCGAGGTGGTGGTTTCGTTCTTTGATGGGACAAGCGATTGGTATCACATACCAAAAAAAAAAATATTTGATTCTTAATTCTGCTTGCTGAGGGAATAAATTAAAGATTGATAATATCACAGATCTTTTCCATATAGACAATTCTATCTATCTCCGTGTCGCAATGCTGAACAAACTGCTTTAGAAAAAGAAAATTCCTTCATTCTCACCTTTTTGATCCCCACCGTGTTCAAAGATATTTTTGCTCTAATGAAATGAAAAGGGAAAGATTCTTTTTCAATGTTGATCTCGAACAAGAAGAGAAAGCTAAGATGCGAATTGAATAGATGAGAGTAGCAGCAGGTCCGAAAAGTAGCGGTAAGTTCTTCTTGATTGATTTCCAACAAACAGCCTGAGCAAAGATTCCGCAAAGCTGATGTTCTTATTGATCTCCGGGAAAGAAGGCAACGTCCCTAATTTTTTTCTTATTTCACAAATTGACACCAGGGCAAAAATGTATTATTACCCACGTCCAAATAACACGGTCATTGGGGACTGTGGGGAAACCACCGAAGGATGTCCACTGGAATTTGTGGAATCCGATTTAGACGTCGGAATCGGATGATGCATTTAGGTGTATCATCGGAACGATCTAATTCAAGCCCCAAATGGAGTTTTCGATTAGATCGAGATCGTGCAACATTGCAAGATTTAGGATTATCTCCGATTCGAGTTGTGAAACGGGGTGGTGATGTTGCTTTCTTGGGTATTCGCGTTCGTATTGATGGTGGGAATAATGACCGGGTACAAATTGCTTTCCCCAACTTTGGTGATCTCTTTAGCGAAGGCAGGGATCGGGATGATGATATCTTGGCCATTTCCGATGTTGGATCGGAAACCTTTGAGACTGGGGGGGAAGAAAATGATTTTGAGGTTGTTGGTTTACCCACTCGGATTCATTTATCCTTGGCGGATTTAGAACTGACTGTGATCAACGCTCGGGGTAATGAAACTTTAATTGTTGGTATGTATGATGAGCTTCGTCAAACGGAATCTTCATTGTTAGGGTTCTCCTACCTTTGAGACGACGATTGCTTTATAACTTGATGAAGGTCCTTCCAGTGCATTATCTGAAACGGAAGTGATCATTGTGGTGATTGCAGGTGCTGCAACGTTGTTTACGCTCATCATGTGTTTCGGTTTCTGATCAGGTGTTTTCCATCGGGCCCGACGAGGTGAAGTCCTCATTTTACCAATCCGTGTTTTTGATGAGAACTAATTCGCAATAATAGGAATGCAAGGCCTAAAAGTTGGAGATTCGGAATCCAAAGGTAAGGATATCTCCCTATCTTTCTGTCTAACCTTATTTGAAATCTGATTTATTCTTACTATAACTGATCGAAAAATCAATACTAGATTCTAAACGTCAAAAAATGACAGGAGCAGCAGGAGGAGGAGGAGCAGTTCAGGGTTCTTCATCCTTCAGTGGACGTTCATCCAGTTTAGGTAAGCGAAAGCTTTCATTTTACTCAATCTTTGTTTTGAAGCTAACTCTGATATCTAATTATCATACTCTTTCCATAAATAACCAGCTGAAAATGGTAAGTTTGAACTGATGTAGGTTCCTGCTTCGAACAATAAGTCTTAGCATCATTTGATTTCTCTTTTTTACCCAACTTTGTAGCACCAGCAGCGGCACCAGCGGCAGCACCAGCGACAGCATTCTCTTCTCAAGGTAGTGGTGGTAATATTTCCTTTTTTTATATTTTTTTCAATGATTCGGCCCTCATTGCTTGCATGAAATGTGAATTGATGAAAAAACAGGGACCGGATTGAACCCTAGAGAGCGAGCCCTGATTAATAGATTTCCGGTGGTGACAGGGGACGACGTTGATGATCGAGCGGTCAATATTGAGTTCTTGAAGAATAATTTGGGTGTTTCGAGGAAGCATGCTCCCAAGCTACTCGAGGGCATTAAAGCGTTTTTGGATGTTGACGACGACGACGACGACGAAGACGAGGACGAAGGCGAAGAAAATGGCGACTACAAACCTGTCAAAGGTGTCACAGTACGCGATTTGGTTGGAATGCCTGCCAATGTTCAAGAAAGATGTGCATCATTGGGAAAAGCTTTGGAGCAAGCTGGGGTCCCAGATGTCGCCATCACACGGACTCTTTCCTTCATCGAAGCCTACCACTTGTGTAAGTTTTCTCATTATTTTTTCTTCTCTTCTTCTTCTTTGGCCATTTTTGAATGTAGTCAAGAAAAAAAGTTTTGTATGCATTAAATACTAACTGCTGAAAACACACAATCCAATTTGATTTTTTAGGGAATTCTTCTAGAGTTCAAGGTAAGTTTGAGGTAACAAAAACGTAAAGTTTTTCATTTCTAACAATACACTCTTAAAAATGTGTGTTGAATATTTATACTTCAGGTAAGTTTTATCTATCCGCGTGTTACCTTTTTTTTGGAGTGACAAGAAAAAGTAGGAATAACATAAAGCCCTTATATCAACAATTTCTGTACATAGCTGCTCATCAAGGGAAAGGTAAGATAATTTGTATTTCTCAAATCTTCGGAATGAGTAGCCTAGTCAATCTAACCTATGGTCATCTTTTCCTTTGTTGCAAAAACACAGTGCTTGTTTTAGGGTGGGAAGAATTCAAGGTATCTTCGGATGCGCCTTCTATTAAAATGCCCAAAGAGCTGCAAGATATCGCGAAACCAATACTTGAACGACTGGAAGTATTGCGGGAAGTAAAGTTGGAAACTTATCCCGAGTTCAATGGTGAAGGAAACGGAATCAAGAAACGCTTTCATAAAGCGAAGGTGCCTCTTGTCCCTGGAACCGACGAACCTGATTTTCTATTCTTCGGTCTTGATGCTAACGAAAAGCTCTACAGCGCGCAAATTAAATCGTTAAGCAGTGGAAGGAATGCCTTTGGAACAAAGCTAATTTTGGCCCATACAGGTGCGGGAAAAACGAGATTTTGCGTTGAATTGCTCTCCACTGAATATGGATTTTATTTTTCGTCTCCCGAGCGAGATGCGCCCAAGCCAGGGTCACATGACTTGGAGCAGGTTATGAATTCTGTCGCATCAAGAATTGCGAAGATCTCTTATGCCGAACGCAGGAATCTTGCTATCATTGCGCTACATTGCATGTTCTTGGCTCGTGCACTCATTTTCCTTGCTCTCTATCAGCGGAAGAAGATTTCATGCCCCTTGGATTGGTTGCTCGTACAAATGTACCCCGCCCTCTTTTTGGGGGAATGGGATGTTTTTGCCTACCTCTCGATTGCTAAGTTGTCACACTTCCTGGACACGCGAAATTTTGAAGCTTTTACAACGTCGGCAATAACCGCCATTGAGGCATGCAAGAGCTTGGTGCATTCCCCAAAATGGAACGTCGTTTTTGATGAATCACAACGCCTTAAAGATACCATGAAGGATGCATTTCTGAGTACGACATCTAAATTTGTGTCTACAATTGTACCGAGTACTTTGCCTTCGTCTTCATCTTCAAATGACGGTTCATTGAAGCCTGAAGAGGGTGCAGTGCAGCCCGGGTACAACGACTTACGAAGTGCATTCAGCCCAGTGCTACGTACCTCGCAAAATGTTTTTGATCGAGTGATTTGCTGCGGTACTGGACTGACTGCGGAAGATTTTCGGAGATCCGAGAGGAGGTCCAAATCATCATCAGGAGTTGATAGTGACGCTAATCCTGATTTGGAGGGGTTTCCTCGTCTTTTGAGTCCTGATGATGTTAAGAACTTCCTGAAACGTGTTCTTATCGCGGAACAAGAATCGCAATCGGATTTTGTAGATGACACCATTGATTTTGCCGCATCTTGGCTTACCGGAAGACCGCATTTCACGGTATGGTTTCTCAAGTTCCTCGCACGCTCTTCTTTGCCATTAAGTCGTGAATCCGTGGAGCGCTTCGCAATCGAGACACGTACTCCAACCTTGGGACCCAAAAGAGGTTCTGTTGGATATGTCGCTATGAAGGGGCTTGAACGACTTCAAGAGGTACGCAAAATCGAACAGATTGAAGTGATCCGCCATGCTCTCTTTGAGTTTGTGCTATATGGCGAAAATACGGAGAGCATCGTGCAGAATATGGCAGTAGTCGAGGAGGGGATCGCGACACTCGGTTTGAAGGGGGAGCTTGAGGATCCTCAAAAACGTCAAGCTAGATTTATGGAACCGCTTATGGCCGAAAGTATTCGACAATGCATGGTGCTGAAAGAGTATGATATCACTCGCCTTGTATATGCCAGTGGAAATCAGTCTTCCGCTGGTTTTCAGTTTGAGGAAGTGGTGGCTCTCGCTCTCGCTAACTTGGATATTTTCAACGCGAAGAAATCATTGATGAAACTCCATCCCCTCGAAGAACTTAGTTTCTCCTTGTTAACTGATGCTCCATCTGGTAATAAAAAGCCGGAAGACTTTGTGTCTTCACGAACACGGTCCTCCACTCCCTCGACCAAGAATACTAGTAGCATTGTGGACCGGTTTTTGGATCATGTTATGAGTGGCAAATGGCAACTTCCACTTTCCCAATTTGGTCATCTCTTGAGTAGAAGCGGCTCGGCCCAACGTGACCTCGCTTGGTTGCGAAATTGGTGTGGTAGAGCCAAGTCTTCGCCAAACGCGTCTTCTTCAAGCTCCAGCTCAAGTTCATCGTCTTTGAAACCAGCTCCGAAAAGATCTGAGGTAATCGACACACCATGTTTGTTACCTTCTAGGAATATGGGACCCGATATCGCGTTTGTTCTGAATCACGCGGAAGTGGACTCCGAAATCTTGTTTGTCTTCATCCAATGCAAGTATCAAGATGGAAATGCCAACTTTACTGGAGCCGCCCAAACTGTTGATCCCTCTCAATTTTATGCGATTCGTGAAGGAGCTAATCACGGAAAACGTCCCCAAAACCATGCTCATGTAGGAAAGGAAATGGACGAATTACTGGAAGATGTCCCTGTTTTGCGAAAGGCTCTTTCAATGATGTGCTTCTACTTTGGGATAAGGATATTGTGGAGGGACGCATCTTTTGCCAGGGCACGTCACTGATATACTTAAAGCGATCAAAACCGCAGGGAAAGAAAGCAAGTGAGAAAAAAAGAAAGACGAAGAAGAAGTAGAAGAAGAACAACTTGAAAAAAAAAAAAAAAAA
>PXDL01000165.1 GCA_003566395.1 Balneolia bacterium
AAGACTACATCGAATCAATGGGGGTTTGATATAGGTTTACTAAAAAGATACCGGCAGAAAAGTCTATTCGGCACATTCGATGGAGTCATTGGTTTTAACCGGACATCAGTGATTCTGCATTTTAAATTCCCACCCTCAACCTAACCTTCAAGACTTAAAACTAACCGTCCGGCTTACGGCCTCGGATATTTCTGTATTGCCGGAGGTAAGGTCGAGCTGGAGGCCGGAGGTTTCGGGCCTGCCGAGTACAGCCGCGATTACGGCCGCCACATCGGCGCGGGGTATTTCTCCTGAAGGTAAGTCGGGTTTGAGCGCTACTTTTCCGGTCCCCGGTGAATCGGTTAGGCGTCCGGGGCGAATTATGGTGTAGTCTAAGCCGGATTTTCTGAGTGCAGCGTCGGCCTCGGCTTTAGCTTTCTGATATACCTGAAAAACGTCGTTGCCCCGGGGCTCTTCCACCTTCATAGCGCTGATCATCACATAGCGTGAAATGCCGTTTTTCTTAGCGGCATCTATAAGCTTAAGGGCGCCGTCGCGGTCCACGGTCCGTTTTCGTTCTTTACCGCTTCCGGGTCCGGCACCGGCTGCGAAGACTACCGCATCGGCATCTCCGACCGCTTTGGATAAGTCATCTTCCTTTTCAATGTCACAAAGCACCGGCTCCGCGCCGGCTTCTTTCAGTTCTTCTGCGTGATCGGGATTGCGGATAAGGCCCCGGACCGTGTGGCCGTTTTCTTTCAGAATAGGATGAAGCAGCATGGCGATCTTGCCGTGTGCTCCTGCAATAGCAATGTTCATAATGTGCTGATGATTAAGTTGATTAAAGAAGGCTTTGGGAAAACCGATATGTTGTCCGTCTTCTGTCTTGACATGTTTATGCAACATGAAAACGGATTCGCTTGCTTTAATCAACGGCCGCTCAGGCGGATGCGTTCAGTTCCGTTGCGGCTCAACTTTTTGCGGCCTGTAGCAGAAGCCTTCTGCCAGCGCGCCGGCGGCTCATGTACCACGGGCGGGCGCTCGGCTATAAAGCTAACCTGATATTGATATTTTTGCTGTGTCGCATCCAGCAGATTCAGCATTTCGATGCGCGCTCCATAGGTATAGTGCAAAAATTCCCGGGCTTCAGCATTCAGGTCAACCTGATACAAGCGTACCATGGCTTCGGCGAGTTGTTCTGCGGCGTTTCCCAGGCTGTTATCTACCTCCCGGGCCATATTCTTGCCCAGCTCCATTTTCTGCATGGCGCTCATTTCGGAGCTCAACTCGCCCAGATAAATCGCTTTAGTGGCGTTAATATTTCGCTGGATTTCGGGACGTGAAAGCCCAATGTGCGGCTCAAGGGCGAGGGCAAGTTCTACGGCAAGGCGGCGGGCTGCTTCCGTGCGGATTTCGTAGTCGTGTCCGTTACGCACTGAAAGCCATGTCATTCCTTTCCCGCTGATTCCCTCCCGCTCAAAATACCAGTGCAAATGTCTGGCAACTTCCAGGCGCGCCTCTTCATCAAGGGTGATGATATCCTCCCGAATTCGAAGACCTCTGCGGCCGGGTCCAACTTTAAAAATGGCGGGGTTTTTCCGGGCACCCTGCGCCATTTTTTCCCATTCCCGTGCAGCTTCGATCAACTGCGCATGGCGCTTTCCGGTTTCGCGGAAACCCTTGTGTGCCATCGTATATAAATCAAGCACATTCTCCATAATAATGGTAAGCTCCTTCAACCGTATCCGATCGTCGGTTGTTAAAGACCCCGCAGCCAGGTTTTCTATTTCGTCGGCAAGCCGTTCGGCAAGCTTGTTAATTTGTTCTATGAGCTGCGGCATGGTTAGTCCCTTGGGCAGCTCATCTTCTGCAGGAAATCCGGTTTCCCGGAGATAGGCTTCCAATGCACGCATCCGGTTACCGCCCCGCGCCTGTACAACCCGGTAGGCGCTTCGCTTTTTTTCCAGTTGATCGAGCGTGCGTGCAAATTTCCATTTTCCTGAATAGGAAAAAACAAGGGTCGGAATTTCCCGCTCGTTGATAAGCTCAAAAGCCAGTATCAGCATCTCTTCCACATCGCGGAAAGTCATGAGAAGCGGATTATTGTTTTCGATGGCCGACATTATCCGCTGAAGAAAAAAGGATTCCCGTTCCACCCCGGTTTTGAGATTACCGCCGGCGGTACCGGTAAATCGCTGCTCAAGCTCACGAGCCGCCTCCGGAGATTTTTCCTGAAGCTGTTGGGTTACCTCTTCCACATAGCTGCGGTAATCCTCATACAACTCGCGCACTCTGGCGTGTACACCCGACCGGCGATAGGCATGCATGGCGGCCATTATTCGCCCTGTTTTCCCGTCACCGGTAAGGTCACGAAACGCGATATACACCCCATAGGAAGATAAATCGATGCGCCGGAGAAGCTGAAGTGCGGCTTCCCGTTTGCGGGCCTGCCCGGTATAACTTTCAACCTGCAAATCGCGGATTTCAAGAATGAGTTCACCCAGGCGGTCGGTTACCGTTCGGATATCCCGTTCACCCTGGTCCTGCACATGTCCGCGGGTGCCGTCGTACACCACTTTGGCTATCAGACCTATAAGACCGGAGAACACCGTAAAGCTGATGAAATAGATTAACAGCTCAAAGGGCGGTATTTTCCCGTAACCGATATAATAGCCGCCGATAAGACCCAGGCCGGTTACGGGACCGGCGGTCCAGAACAGCTGCATGAGGTTGCGTGACCACCGTATCCGGTTTATACTCTTACGGAAGCGGCGCGTTCGCTCGTTTTGCTCCCGGTCCAGGACGATGGTTTTCTTATCTGAAGGCAACGGTTTTGCTTTTTTAGGGTGATGTGTTCAGTGCCGCGTGCACGGGCTTGCCCTCACAACGTGCCGGGTTCATCCGGCGTATAGACTCAGGCGCGTTTCAGGCCGATTCGCTGTCTCTTTATATCAACCTGAAGCACTTCAACTTCAATGATATCGCCCACGGCAACTTCATCAAGCACGTTTTCCACTCTGCGTCCGTCGGTGCGCATCTGTGAAATATGTAGCAGGCCGTCCACTTTTACTCCGATGTCCACAAACGCTCCGAAATCGACCACATTACGGACAGTGCCCATAAGGCGGGTCCCTTCGTGGAGGTCTTCAATTTTTAGCACATCCTGACGAAGCAGCGGCTTGGGAAGCTCCTCGCGAGGGTCGCGTCCGGGTTTCATCAGGTTTTCGATGATGAGCTGCAAGGTAGGCTCGCCAACTTCGATTTCACCGGCAAGGGAAGCCGTGTTCAGGTTCCGAAGTTTAAGCGGCAGGGTATCTTTTTCGTCCGGCAGTTTGGTAAGGTCGATTCCCAGTTTGTCGCACAATTTTTTGGTGGCATCGTAGCTTTCAGGATGGATGGCAGTATTATCCAGCGGGTTGGATGATTCGGGAATCCGTAAAAATCCGGCCGCCTGCTGATAGCGGAACGGACCCACGCCGGGCACCTCCTGAAGCTGATCTCTGTTCTCGAACCGCCCGATTTTAGCCCGGTGCGCCACCACTTTACGCGCTACGGTTTTACTCATGCCCGATACGAAAGCCAGCAGGGCCGCGCTTGCGGTATTCAGATTCACCCCAACGTGATTTACGCAGCTTTCCACCACATCACCGAGGCCTCTTGAAAGCTTTACCTGATTTACATCGTGCTGATACAACCCTACCCCGATGGATTTCGGATCGATTTTTACCAGCTCGGCCAGAGGATCCTGCACGCGCCGGGCAATGGAAATATTACCACGCTGTGCGGCCTCCAGGTCCGGAAATTCTTCCCGCGCTTCATCCGAGGCGGAATAGACCGAAGCGCCCGCTTCATTGGTCACAAGATAAGCGATCTCAAGATCAGGATTTTCCGTCCGCAGCTCTCCGATTAGCTCGGCAACTACCTGTTCGGTTTCCCGGCTCCCGGTTCCGTTTCCAATGGCGATGAGGTCCACATCATACTTCTTCACAAATCCGGCTATGACCGCTTTTGCCTCGGCAATCTTGTTGTGCGGAGGAGTAGGGTAAACGGTGGCTCCCTCCTGATAACTTCCGGTTTTGTCCACTACGGCCACCTTACAGCCCGTCCGGTATGCGGGGTCGATGCCCATCACAACTTTGGTTGAAAAGGGCGGCTGAAGCAGCAAATTGCGGACATTCTCGGTGAACATTCCGATGGCGTGTTCGCCCGCCGCTTCGGTAAGCTCGTTCCGGATTTCGCGGCTGAGGGACGGAAACAGCAGCCGTTTCCAGGCATCCTCAACGGCATCTTCCAGTTCTTCCACAAAAATGGAGTTGTCGTTTTTTATGATGAGCGAGTCGATCTCCTCCAGGGTTCGTTCTTGCCAGAGATCCAGCTTAACAGAAAGAAACCCCTCCCGTTCACCCCGGTCGATGGCGAGAGTCTGGTAGGGTTTAAGGTGTTTCAACTTGCAATGAAAATCCGAGTAGGTTTCGTACGTGCCTTTTTCATCTGCTTCCATATCGGTCTTCTTGCAAATCAGGGTGGCAAATTTCCGAAGTTGACCCCGCAGCATGTCCCGGACTTCGATATGCTGGCTGATGCGTTCGGCCACGATATCCCGTGCACCGGCCAGGGCTTCATCCGCATTATGAACTTCTTTTTCGGCGTCGATGTAGGCGGAGGCTATACCTTCGGGTTCGCTCTTTTCGGTTTTCTGCTCCCAGATGAGGTCGGCCAGAGGCTCGAGTCCCCGCTCGATGGCTACGGATGCCCGCGTTTTCCGTTTTTGTTTATAAGGGAGATAGAGGTCTTCGAGGGTGGTAAGATCGGTGGCATCCTGAATGGATTTTTCCAGTTCAGGCGTCAGTTTTTCCTGCTTGCGAATGCTTTCAAGAATGGTCTCTCTGCGCTGTTCGAGCAGGCGGCGGAAGTCCAGTTCATCGCGTAATGTGCGCAGCGCTACCTCATCCAGTCCGCCGGTCATTTCCTGGCGATAACGGGCGATAAACGGAATTGTGGCGCCTTCATCAAGCAGGCCGGCCACTTTATTAACCTGTGATACGGAAAATCCGGTTTGCCCGGCAATAGTTTTGAAAATTTGCGATTCGGTCATTTTAACTCGGTTCGGTTACCTGAAAAACGGGAGTGCAAATATAGGGAAAATCGTAGCGAACGGGGCTATAATGTGATCAAATCGATGAGTCTTCCGAACATGAACTGCGCCGACGGGCTAAAGAAAGTTAATACAATAAAAAGGGCGATGTAGAACAGTTTCATCACAGACGAGCGGCGGGTAATCTGAGCCGTTCCCATACTCACCAGCAGCCAGGCAAAACCGATTACCGATGCCACAGGATAGGTGCTGATGATGAAGGCTCCCAGTACCAAATCCCGCACGATTCTGGTTTTCCCGGGATTGGGCCATAGAAACAGAACGGCAATAAGGCCTTCAACAATGAGGGTCCACCAGGTAAGCAAGAGGGCGATAACCGACACGCGGGGCGGGACTTCAAGCGCGGTTTCGGTGAGCGCCGGATTGCTCTTTACAGACTGGAGAAGTTCCCGGTTCTGTTCCAGCACCTCTGGTGAAATACCGGTAAGCAGTATAGAAAAGTCTTCGAAACGGACATCTCCGCCAATCAACAAATATTCAAAAAACGAACCGTTCACAAATTCTATGGTTACCGCTTTCCAGACGGTGGCAAACAGAAAGCACAGACCGATCAGGAGTCTTCCGTTCACCGCCAGAAATGCGGACGGTTTTCGGTAAAAAAGGCATATGGAGACGGCCAGCGTCCAGTAGTTCATCAGGTATTTATGGTTGTCGATAGAAAACCAGAAGACACCGTGCCCCCATGCAAGCACGGCGGTTATGGCAAGCCAGAGCCAGGGGCTGCGGCCTATCCACGGGTAAAAGACGAGGCCCAAACCGGCCAAAACCTGTGTAGCCGGGCGTACATAAAAAACATTTTCGGCATAAACCATCAGCAGAATGAAGGTCATCACCAGAGAAATATCAAGCGGCCTGATTCCGGCTCCGTAATCTTTAAGCCGGCCGAGGGTTTCACTCAGATTCATACCGCCCCTCCTCATCCAACACAAACCTGATTTCCGTTATTTTCTCCTGACGTATCAGGCTAATTCCCGACTCATAGGTTTTCTTCCAGACTTCCGCACGAACGGCCTTCGGTTTTACCGGTTGAAGCAGGTCATATTCAGGAGTTCCGGGTTCAAATTCATCAATAATCTGCCTGGCATAAGATTCAGGCATGCATCTGTCACGGTGAAGATTGTGTTCGTCATAGTCGGTAGTGCAATACCAGGTGATTTCTTCAAACTCCCGCAAAAAGGATTCCAGATAGGCGTCGGTCGGGATAATATAGGCGAGGGCTTCTTTACGGAGCAGCCGGATGTCATCACCCTTCAGCGGCTCGAACTGCCGCTCTTGATTACTGAATTCAAGATAAAGGGCGAGCGTACGGCCCGATGGGCGATCAACGGTGGAAAACATGCCGAATCCGCCGCCTTTCCAGGGCGAGATATCTTGCATAGCAGCGCGACCGAACTGAGATAGCGCTACAAGAACCAAAAGGATCGGAACCCCGAAAGCCGTGAGATACTTTCTTCTGAGCAAATGTGAAGGATTTTGCATAAGCGGAATGTTGAATCAAAAACCGGCGGGGCCGATTAATTCCGCTTAATATTAAAAAATACTCAGAAAGAAAAAATGCCGGTTACGTTCGAACATTACCTCAGTATTTGATCCAGCAGACCTGACGCGGGCCGAGCTTTAAATGGGGAGATGAAACCGGTTCGCCGGTAATTAATTCGGTGGCCCGTCCAATGCGAAACGGCACGGTCCACTCCACTTCTTTTGTGGAAACATTGGCTACTACAACCAGCCGATGCGCTCCGTCGGGCGAAGTGCGCCACATCGCAAACAACTCGGAGGGCGTTTCAAGGACTTGCTTGCCCCCCTGCGGATCAAAAGCAGGTTCGCCGGTCCGGATTTTGAGCAGTTTCTTCCAGGCATTAAACACAATATGGTGCGGACTTTCGGTATCGTTGAGCTTTTCATTCAGCTCGTCAACATCCCATTTTCTTCGGTTGATGGACCGCGCCATGCCGGTTTCGGCCACTCCCCGGTGATCGTTATGTGTGCCGATCAAACTGTGGATATAGACGGCCGGAATACCCCGGAAGCTCATCATCAGCGCCTGGGAGCACAAAAATTTCCTGATTTGAATCTTTACATCATTGTTTTTGAGATCTTTGAAAGCATCAAAATAGGTAATGTTCAGCTCGTAGGGTGATTTAGTTCCGTCGGGGTTTTCTTTATAGGAAATATGTCCGCCACGGCGCTCGGCCGCTTTCACCACTTTGTCGAATTCATCAGGTGGAACAAGCCCCTCAAGCGGACGCACCCCGATACCGTCGTGTGAAGCCGCAAAATTGAAATAGGTGCAGCCACGCGGCGGAGTACTTAATTCGCTTGACCACTGAGTTAGATAAGAAGCGTTTTCGGTGATGATGGCGTGGTAAAGCAAGGGCGGAAGCGAGAAATTGTAAACCATGTGCGCTTCATCTCCATCACCGAAATAGCTGATGTTTTCTTTATGAGGCACGTTGGTTTCGGTAATGATAATGGTCTCAGGAGCCATAGCCTCCACCACATCGCGTATGAGCTTCACTACTTCATGGGTTTCTTTAAGGTGGATGCAGGACGTGCCCATCTTTTTCCAGAGAAAAGCGACCGCATCCAGTCGGATTATCCGAATGCCCTTGCTCAGGTAAAAAAGCAAAATATCCAGAAACTCGAACAGCACGTCCGGATTGGAAAAGTTGACATCCACCTGATCCGGGCTGAAGGTAGTCCAGAGGTAATAAATTCCGCGATTGGTGGCAACCGGAGTAATTAGCGGACTGCTTCGTGGACGCGTAACCATGCGTACATTTTCATTGGGGTCCACGAGGTGGAAAAAATTGCTTCCGTTGCCGTTCCCCTTCAGAAAATTCTTGAAGTAATCGCTTTCGCTGGAAACATGATTAATCACCAAATCAGCCATCACCCCGTAATTCTCAGACATACTGGTTATGTGCTTCCAGTCGCCCAGGTCTTCACGGACCTTACGATAATCGATTACGGAAAAGCCGTCGTCGGAGGAGAAGGGAAAAAAAGGCAGGATGTGGATGTTGCTAATCAGGCCGCGGAAGTGCTCATCCATGAACTCATGCAGAGCCTGCAACGGATATTTTGACGGATGATTGATGCTGTCTCCGTAGGTAATTACGAAAACATCGCGGTGTGAATAGTAGTTTTTCTTCCGGCGTCGTGGTTTAATTGACCCGTAAGAAGTTAGTAATTCCTGAAGGCGGTCTGTTAGCTGATTTGCATTGCTGCCATACAGAAACTGAAGTCTTTTTCCCAAACGCTTACGCGCAGAATCGGAAAGTTCTTTAGCAGGACCTTTTTCAGGATGGATGGAGCCGGGAGCGTTTTTCTCGCTCATATCTGCACTAATTGGAGGTTATTAACAGTTCAGTAGTCTAAATCGGATACCACAGCCGGGTAAATACTTGAAATGCCAAGATTTTTGTGCTGCGGAATCCAAGCAAATAAACCGAAAAAAGATGCCTTGTTCAAGATGTAATCCCATTTAAGAAGATTGGTG
>PXDL01000257.1 GCA_003566395.1 Balneolia bacterium
AACGTGATCCCGAAGCTTCTATGGCCGTACTGCCCTCGGATCACTATATACGGGATACGGAAACCTACCTTCAGGTTCTGGACGCAGCTTTCCGCAAAGCTGAATCAGGAGATCATCTGGTGACCATCGGAATCAGGCCCTACCGGCCCGAAACGGGATACGGCTACATTCAGGCGGATACTTCTCTGGAGGAAAGCTGGGGCAGTCACACGGCGAATCAGGTTAAGACCTTCGCAGAAAAACCGGGGCTGGAGACGGCCGTCAAGTTCCTGGAATCCGGAGATTTTTTCTGGAACAGCGGCATGTTTGTTTGGAGAGCCGACGTAATTCTCCGGGAATTCGAAAAGCACCTTCCGGACATGTACGAGCAGGTGATGCAAATGACCGGCAATTTAAAATCCGACAGAAAGAGCGCAATTAACACGTTCTATTACGCGGCGGAGTCTATTTCGATTGATTACGGCGTCATGGAAAAAGCCGGAACCGTTTTTGTGATACCGGCCGAGTTCGGCTGGAACGATGTAGGCAGCTGGATGGCAATTTATGAGCTGGAGCAAAAAGACGATAACGGAAACGTAATTCAGGCTCCTCAGACAGCGGTGGAAAATTGCCAGAATTGTTATGTCTACAGCAAGCGGGACAAGCTGATCGCGCTTGTCGGCCTTCAGGGCATAGGCGTAGTTGAAAGCGGCGATGCGCTGCTGATCTGCCGGATGGATCGTTCACAGGATGTGAAGCAGATCGTGGGCCGCCTCGAAAAAGAGGGATTGGAATCTTTCCGCTAAAGCTCAGGAAAATTCTGAAAAATTTTCCGGTATTCTGAAGCTGCATTTTTAGTTAATCATTTGATTAATTATCTTATACCATATACATGGAAAACAATGTCTTTACATGTGCAAAAACACAGGAGAACCTTAACCCGGATCAATTATGAAAAAGCATTCAACCTCACAGCTTCTTATAACAGCAATTAGTGCCTTTGCAGGCGGTGTTCTCATTTCCTTGCTCGTAAATCCGCGGTCCGGGGCTGAGAACCGCAAATGGGTAAGCGACAACACCAGCGACTTTAAGTCCAGAGTGAAAGAGTCCGGGAAAGACATAAGGTCAAAAAACATTCCCGATCTTTACAAGGCTACCGAAGACCTCGGGCTTACCGACGATGATCTTCTTACCGGAGACCTTTTATAGGTTTTGCAGAACCTGTTTGCCCGTTTTCTGCTTCATACCCCGAAAAATTTTAATTGTACGTTCCGGGGCTTCAGGAAAGACGTTTGTTTATCCCGGCGATAAAACCGGGATATCATCTTTTCATAGTATTGGAGAGTAGGATTACGATGCGCGTCTGCTTGCTCTTCCCGGGCGGGCGTTGCTCTTCGAACCGGCCGTTGCAGGTGCCTGAAGGGCTTATTATTTTTACTTATAATGCTTATCAACCTGCACCGGGTCAGGTGTGGTATGATTCGTTTTAAAAGCGAAGGTACGTTTTCATTAAGTGTCAATAGTCTGTAAGCCGGAAGTAATCTGATTTTACAGCCTGTCGTATCAACAACTCCTGCCCTTAAATTTCCGAACATCACTTCGATGCGTGAATTCAAGCTTCATACAGCCTGGAAGCAGTCCGGTTTTGCCGGCCGCAAGCTCCACACTCTGTGCGGTGAGGAGCTGCTCGTAATCGATACGGGAAGCCCGAATACAGGAGACGGGCCTGATTTCAGAAACGCAGTTTTCAGGACTGAATCCGGCCTGCATCTTTGCGGAGATGTGGAGATTCACATTCAGGAAAAGGAGTGGGAAGAACACGGGCACCACACAGATCCGGCCTACAATGCCACCGTTGTTCACCTGCTGCTGCACTCCGGGCGGAGGCGTATGCATACGGCTTCAGGGCATCGCCCGTATGTTGTGAGCATGATGCCCTATTTGGCATCTTCTCAGCTTTCCGGAACCCCGGCCACCTTCGGCCTGCCCTGCAGCGGGCTGGTCCGATACCTGAATGAAAATGTCGTCAGAGCTCAGTTCGAAAAAGCCCGGCAGGAATATTTCGCCGGCAGGGTAGAAGCGCTGACGGCCTGGTGGCCTGCGGGGAAATCAATCGGGGATTCCTGGAAAAGTGTGCTGGTCGGGGGGCTTGCAGACGGGTTGGGAATCAGCCATAACAGAGCGCCGATGCGTCGTCTTGCGCTGGAGTGCTGGTCCGCGCTTCATGAGAACCGTCTCTCAGGTGCAGAGGCCGTCGCCGGGCTATTGCGAAGCCGAAGCGGGTTGTTCGGCAAGCCGGGCCTGCTGAGCCGTCAGGAATGGGATCTCAGTGGTCCGCGGCCGGAGAACAAACCGGAAGTGAGGATCAATCAGCTCGCAGATTTACTTTATCATCTACAGTGCATGCCGGTAAAAGAGCTGCTAAGGCAGCCCGGGCAGGGTTGGCAGCAGCTTGCCGGTGAACATGCAGGTACTTCCAGATTCAACCTGCTGTATTTCGTGGTATGGCTTCCGGCCGTCTATTTGCTGGGAACCGTACTTCAGGCGCGGACTCTGCAGGCATACGCCTGGAACGCCTGGGAAGAGCAACATATCGCTCCGCCTGCCTCGGTATCAGAGCCGTTTCGGGAGGCCGGTATTGGTCCCGAAGCGAGAGGGCGGCATCTGGGTGCGGTTCACCAACTGAAGAGCTACTGCCGGGCCGGCCGGTGCGGGGCCTGTAAAATCGGCCGGGAAAGCCTCTCTCCCGATGAAATCCGGACGGGCTGAAGGCCCCCAAAGTTTTTAAGGAAGTGGGTTGACAAAAAAAAAGAATATCTCTATTTTTAAAATCTGTTGAAAAAGTGATTGCCCGGTCGTCTAAAGGCAGGACAGCTGGTTTTGGTCCAGTCAGTGGGGGTTCGAATCCTCCCCGGGCAACTCATTCAAATTTCTAAAGGATGATCAGATGATGTTCATCCTTTTTTATTAAGCATCAATCTACCCGGGCCCAACTTTGGATAAGCCACTTGCAATATTTGCCGGACGAAGTAATGTTGCCTTGTCCCGTGCTATCGCAGAAGAATATGGCAGTACGCTGGGAGAGGTTACCATCAAAAATTTTTCCGACGGTGAGCTTTATGTAAAGTTCAAGGAAAGTATTCGGGGGGTTGATACCTACATAGTGCAGTCCACGCCGTCGGCCGACAGCATTATTGAGCTGTTGCTGATGATAGATGCGGCAAAACGGGCTTCTGCTCATCGTGTAACGGCTGTAATACCTTATTTCGGCTATGCCCGGCAGGATCGAAAGGATCAGCCGAGGGTTTCCATAGCCGCTAAATTGATGGCCAATTTATTGACCAATGCCGGAGCCGACCGAATCCTGACCATGGATTTACACGCTCCGCAGATTCAGGGGTTCTTTGATATTCCGCTCGACCATCTGTATGCCGGTACCATTTTCACCGAGTATTTTCGGTCCAACCCGATCGAAAATCTTGTAGTTGTGGCTCCGGATGTAGGCAGTCTTAAAATGGCGCGGTCCTACTCTAAAAGACTTGGTGCCGGACTGGCTTTTGTTGATAAACGCCGTCCTCAGCAAAACGTAGCCGAAGTGATGAATATCATCGGTGAAGTTAAGGGCAAGAACATTCTGATGGTCGATGACCTGATTGATACAGCCGGCACGCTGACCAATGCAGCCGCTGCGCTGAAAGAGCGCGGAGCTAAAAGCATTGTGGCCGCCGGAACTCATCCGATATTATCGGGTCCGGCTTACCAGCGCATTGAGGATTCGGTGATAGACACGCTGATAGTTTCTGATTCGATACCGCTTCAAAAGCATTCTGAAAAAATCAAAATCCTCAGCGTCGCGGGTATTTTTGCTGATGCCATCCGGAGAATCTATACCGATGACTCCATCAGCACACTTTTTGACGATTAATTAATCCAATTTTTGGTAAAACATGAAAAAGCCTAATGTAATTGAATTCGAAGTTACCCTTCGTGAACAAGGGACCACTACAAGCAAGAATCTTCGCGATAGCGAACAGGTTCCGGCTGTCATCTACGGACCCGGAGTGAAGGAGAACCTCAACATTTCTCTTCCGGAAATAGGAATCGAAAAACTGCTGAGCGTGGAAGAGAAAGAATTTGTGCTCATCAAACTGGATGGCAAAGAGTACAGATGTCTTATCTATGATGTGGATTACCATCCCGTAACCGACCGCCCGATTCATTTAGATCTTTATGCTACCAAGCCCGAGAAGCCGGTTGTAATAACCGTGCCGGTTCGGCTGGAAGGTACTGCTCCGGGTATAACCGAAGGTGGCCGTTTGTATCAGCCGCTTCGTGAAATTCAGATCAAGGCACTGCCTGACAAGATTCCTGCCGAATTTGTTGTAAATATCGGCAAGCTGGATATTGGTAACTCCCTTAAAGTTCGCCGAATAAAGTCCAAGGATCTTGAAATCCTTACGTCTCCCGAGCGTACTATTGTCGTTATTCGTCCGCCTAAAGGCATCACGGTTGCTATTACCGAGGCAGAAGAAGGCGAGGAAGGTGAAGAGGAAGGCGAAAAAGCTGAAGCCGGAAAAGAGGCTGAGGCTGAATCCTGACAAGACGTTCAGGCATGTTTTGTGCAGGCTTCATTTAATGACGACGCACCAATGTTTTCAGGCGCTGCTGAACCGGTTTCGGAACGGCAGCGCCTTTGTTGTATCAATTAACGGAACAATTCCGGCTATACGAACCGAAAGCAGATAGCTTTATGCCGCTTATTGCAGGGCTTGGAAATCCCGGCCCGGAATATGATCGTACACGCCATAATATCGGCTTTGAAATTGCCGATCGTCTTGCGCATTCGCTCGGCCTTGAATTTGAGCGAACCGGAGGGATGTACCTTGCGGCTTCAGGCTCTTTTAAAAGCAAACCGGTAGTCATTTTGAAGCCGCTTACGTATATGAACCGCAGCGGCAGCGCCGTCACCAAAGCGCTTGCAGCTTTTGGCATGAAGCTGGAAGACAGCCTGATTTGCTATGATGATATCAACCTTCCACCCGGAAAACTGCGATTACGCAGCGGTGGTTCTGCCGGAGGGCACAACGGCATTCAGGATATTATTGAACGGACCGGAACCAGAGATTTTGCCCGTCTGAGGTTCGGCATCGGCAACGATTTTCCCAGGGGGCGTCAGGTAGATTATGTGCTCGGCCGCTTCACAGAAACGGAACGGGCTGATGTGGAAGCCGGACTGGAACGTACCGAAGAAGCCCTGCTTTGCTATATCCGTCTTGGAATTGAACGAACGATGAATCAGTTTAACTGAACGCCATGGAAAACGATACCGACCTATTTAAGCTGATATACGAACACGATCTTCGAATCGAACAGCTTTCGGGGGATTACGACCGAACCAAAGAGAACCGCCGTTCCTCCACGCTCGAAGAATTCATGAAGCCGGTTCAAACCTATTCTAAATTTTATCTTACCGGCACACGGCTCGGTCCCGGCCTGGAGGCGCGTTTCGGGTTTAACACCCTAAAGCGTTTTGAAAGCATTTTTACTCTGTTCAGGGAAGCCACAGGTTGCGCATTTTTTTCAGACGGATCAAGCGTGCACCCGGTAACGGACTTTACTCCGAAACTCATCCTTGATCCTGAAAAAACATTTATCTTGGCCTCCGATGCCGCCCTGCTTACCGAAGATCGTCTTCAGCAGAGCCGTCAGATTTTCAGCTCTGCGCTGTCGGTTCGGGAGAAAAACGGTCTGATGCGCCCCTGGCTTGATGACGGCTGCCGGGTGCTCTTTACCGAGCGCGCGCATCATGGAACTGATCTGCATCTGTTTTCCCGCGAAAATATTTATGAGGCTTTCTTCGAACGATATCAGCCGCTTACAGGGCGTCCGGATTTCCGGTTTTTCAGCATAAACGGAAAGCGGTCCAAAAGTGAACGCCTTTTCTATTTTGAAACCTGGACACTTGACCGGCCTCCTCATGGTTTTGAGGAAGTTTTTCCTCAAACGAGGCTGCGTTAAACCCGCATTGCAGAGGGGAAGGAGCCGGACTACAGTTCAATCGAAAGCTGGTCGTAGGCGAGCTCAACGTGTTCCGGAAGACGCGATGATATCTCTTTATGATTGACCCACGAAGAGATATGAACCAGATAGGTTTTAGGAATTTCGAGCCGTGTGGCAATTTCAACGGCTTCGGGAATGGTTATATGCGTGGGATGGTCCGGCTTCCATCTTAACCCGTTGAGGACCAGCACGCGGCTGCCTTTTATCGCATCAAGTGTGGGTTGGGGAATATGTTTTGCATCGGTGATGTACGAGAGGTCGTTTATCCGGAAACCAAGCACGGGCATCACGGCATGATCAACCGGCAGGGGGGTAATGCGACAATCCTGAAATTCAGCGGTTTCCGTAAGCTCTTTCATATCGAGATTAACCGATCCGGGTGTTTTATCAGGCCCGAACATATAGTGAAAGCGGCGGTGAACGGCTTCCATACAATTACGCGTAGTGAAAGTGGGAATCGCCTTTTTTTGGGTATAGTTGAAGGGGCGAAGATCATCCAGACCGGCTACATGATCGTTATGCTCGTGGGTGAGCAGGAGCAGATCGATTCTGCGGATTCCCGCCCTGAGCGTCTGTAACCGGAATTCAGGGCCGGTATCAATCACGATGGAGGTTTTTTCGGTTTGTATCCACGCAGACGTTCTGTATCGGTTATCGCGGGAATCGCCGGTGTCTTCCTCGCGCCCGAAGCCCCCGGCAACGGGAACTCCCATAGAGGTGCCGGTTCCTAAAAAAGTCAATCTCATGTGGATTTGTGAATCTCCTGCTGTCGTTCTGATTGCTGCCGTTGTTCGGCTATGCTGCGCGTGGTTTTTACGCGCTCGTTAATAAGTTTGCGGACGGCCGGTTTAATAAAGATGTCGTCCGGAGAGGTATCGTGATCGTGCTCATACAAAAACCGGGTGATAACCCCCACAAGATAATCCGCGGGCTGATTTTTGTTAAGCATGATAATTTTTTCTCCTTCAAGCAAACAGTATCCCCCCTTGAAACTTCCGCGTTCTTTTCGAACGGTATAGCCCATTTTCTCCAGAATATCTTCGAGTTCAAGCAGAAATTTTTCAGCTTTCATGGAAAGTGGATTCGTAAAAAAATCAATCAATGGCAAACAATTCTTGCGTTCGGGCAATCGGTAAACCGCCGTATTCGCAATCTTGCGGCCGTAATATACTGTGCTTAAAAGGTGAATCCCAGTAAAACGGAGTGGCTCATCAGATCATATCGAAACTGGCGGTCCGAATTGCTGAATCGTGAAAACTGAAACGTATATCCGGCTATCAGCCCGAAACCGCTGTATATGTTGTTCACGCTGAACCGGACATCCTGCCGCAGTTTGTAAGAGACTCCACCGGATGAGCCAAGCTGGCCTACGGTGTAACCTATATGAGGTGCAGTAACCGTCTGTAACACCGTGTTCCCCGTAATCCGGAGCAATATATCCAGGCCGGACTGTAAATAGATCGAATTCTGCGCGAACTCATCGCCGGTGTTGGCGGTTTCGCTGGTTCGTACGAGCGTGTAGTCGGTATTAAGTGCGAACGGGATTGCATATCTCGCCCTTGAACCGACAGCTATTGGTGCAAGCGACTGCAGCCCGATTCCGATTCTGGTTGCCCGTATATCGTCTTCCGGGCCGAGCGAGGTGCGGTCGGAAATATAGAGCGAAAGAGAACCGGATTCATACCTGAGCGTGTACATGGCTCCGTTGAAGTCGTAAATGGTATCCGGCAGGTCGTCGCCTCGCGGCCCGAAATAACTGAAGTCGCTGAATTCGAGTCCGGCTGTAATGCTGTTGGGAACCTGAAAAACACTTCCCGGCTGATCGGGTGAACTGGAAACCGAAAACATCTGCGCCTGCGAAGTCCGGACAGTACTGAGAAGTACCAGCAGTGTGGCGGCCACAAATGCGGAATATTTAACATAGCGGCTAATCAAATTGCATATATACATACGTCGGGGAACGTTAGGTAAGAGATAAACATTTTTAGTTGAATGATTTTGTAAAGCCTATTCTAAAACCAAAACAGGACCCTCAATGTTTCAATTTTTAACCATACTGCTGATTAGCCTGCTTATGTCGGAAACTGACAATCAAACTCCGGAAATTTTCAACTATACAATGAACACCCTTAGTGGAGAGGAAACGAGCCTCGGCACCTTCGAAGGGCAGGTAATAATGATCGTGAATACGGCTTCCAAGTGCGGATATACTGGCCAATATAGCGAACTTCAAAAATTGTATGAAACCTACTCAGGAAAAGGTTTTGCCGTTTTAGGTTTTCCAAGTGCTGATTTCGGAGGCCAGGAATATGATTCTGATGAAGATATCGCCGAGTTTTGTGAACGAAACTACGGAGTTAGTTTTCCGATGTTCAGCCGGATATCGGTGAAAGGAGAGAATCAGCACCCGCTTTTTGAAGATCTCACAAACGCAGAGAATGCAGATTTTACCGGAGAAATACGCTGGAATTTTGAGAAATTTCTGATCGACCGGGAAGGCAACTTAATTCGCAGGTTCCGGTCTGACGTTCGCCCCGAGAGTATAGAAATAACAGCAAGTGTAGAGGCGCTGCTGGAAAGCTGAGCAAA
>PXDL01000224.1 GCA_003566395.1 Balneolia bacterium
AGTTTGGATAACCTGAATGAAGACATCACCAAAAGTATCAATGCATCGGAAATGGCCAGGCGTCACTTTCGGGAAATCGCGCGGGTCTCGGGACTCATTTTCCAGGGATTTCCGGGACAGCGCACCGGCTCAAAACATCTTCAGGCCAACTCGGGGCTGCTGTTTGATGTGTTTCAGGAGTACGATGCCGGCAATTTTCTCCTCAGACAAAGCTACGATGAAATCATGACCTACCAGCTGGAAACGCAGCGACTTGCCGGGGTCCTCGAACGAATCGGATCAAAAGATGTGCTGCTGACCACCCCCGACCGCTTCACCCCGTTTTCATTCCCGATTATGGTGGACAGACTGCGGGCGAAGCTAAGCTCCGAAAAATTGAAAGACCGGATAGGGAGGTTGAAAGTGCAGGTTGAGAGATAATTGTGAATGGTGAATTTTGAATTGTGAATTAGGCTTCTGGGGAATTTGCCAGGATTAGTGGCTATATATTTTAGATTTTATATTTCCGTTTGGAATGCCTGATCCATAATCTGAATTTGGGCGGAAGGTATATCAGTTTTTTTTGCTTCAGAACGCCAGTTTTTTACTGCACCAGATACCTCCTCCAGGATTTTCAACATCTCATTCGTTTTTAGGTTGAAATACAGGCCTACGCTTTTCGCGAGTTCAAAATCCAATGTGTTTAGCTCAAGATCGATATTGAGTGCAAGCCCTGCTTTATCGACCGATGGATTCATATCATAGGCTGGTGAGAGCCGCCACCCTTTATCCGTAAGCAGGAAACCATGATTTCTGAGATGATCATCCGTGTTTGATATGGCAATGTTAAACACAATTCGCTTCCAAAGCTGTTTCAGGTCTTCTTCCGGGTTTGCGCCATTAAACTGAATAAACTCTGCTAACTCCCAATAACTTGGTGCATAATCACGAAGTTCAGCTTCAAAATGACCTGTCATTGTCATTGCAGAAGTAAAATAAATTCGGGCATTGTTAACTCTGTCGAATCTTTTAGTGAAAAAGGTGTGGTTCTTGCCTGATACCTTTTCTACTCTCGCTTCGGGAACGTTAATTCCAGCTTTTTTTGCCAGTTTCCATACAATTTATTCCCATGCTCCTACATCGTTTGTGTCCTGCCTGGAAGGAAACCTGGCAATCCAAAGTTCGCCTTTCTCATCCCTTACAGATGACTTCAACCTTGCACCTCCGAGCGATGCCCCTGGAGCAAGAAGTACTCTAAGAAGGCTTTGCAAAACCGTTCTTTTGCCTGTCTTCTGCCTTGTCGCAAAAATGAAATCCTCCGTATAGATTTTCACGGATGGATGTAAACCCTAACCATTCATTCATTGCGTTAATCCTCACTTAATCAGCGAGCCTCAGCGTCCAAAAAAAGCCACACCCAAAAATCAGGATGTGGCTTTAATCATTAAATAAGTGAGTCCAACCTCAATCCTTCAAATACTCATCAAACCAGTCCAGCATTCGGTTCATGAAATCGAGTTGATGGGCGCGTTCCACCAGGCCGTGCGGCTGACGCGGATACAGGACCATGTCGGTCGGGATTTCCAGAAGGCGCAGGAAGTTGTACAGCTGTATGGACTGCTCGGGGTGGACTCGCTCATCGGCCAGACCGTGTGCCACCAGAATCGGGGTGTCGGCGGTAGTGAGGGGCGCTACGGGCGAGCGGTCCCAGTTCTGACCCGGATTATCGAACCACCACAAATCCCAGTGGGTCATGGACATTTCTACCGGAATATCGGTTGTGCCCATGAATGATATCCAGTTGGAAAGTCCGGCAAACGTTATGGTTGCGGCAAAGCGATGGCTGTAGCGGGTTCCGGCCCAGGCCGAAAAATAGCCGCCGTATGAGGTGCCCGACATGCCCACACGCCGGGGATCAATCAGGCCCTGCTCCTCGAGATAGTCGATGCCGAGCAGCACGTCTTCAAACTCTCTGCCGCCGAGATCACGGTGGTTGGCCATGGTGAACCACGATCCGCGGCCCGCGCTTCCTCTGTAGTTGGGCTTGAACACAACATATCCGTTAGCAGCCAAGAACTGAGCAGGATATAAAGCACGTGTGCCCCATCCGTCGAGGTCAACACCTTCGGGACCACCATGAGGCAGCACGGCCAGCGGATACCGGGTGCCTTCTTCATATCCTACCGGCAGAGTTAGAACACCCTCCATCCAAAGATCGTCGGCTCCGTACCAGCGGACGGTCTTCTGTTCGCCAAGACGGCGGTCGGCCAGCCATTCATTATGATGTGTGAGCCTCAGAAAACTGCCGTCCTGAAGTGAACCGGTATAAGCCTCACCGGGATGATCACGACGGTTAACGGCAGCTGCAAATCTGCTTCCTTCGCTGTCCGGACTGATCGAGCGAAAGATCTCAAGCCCTCCGCCGGCCAGCCTGTTTACGGCTCCTCCACCGGCCGGAATCTCGTTGAGCGTGGTTCGGGTACTTTCCACGGCGGTAAAGTGAAGCGTGCGATTGTCCTTCCAGCCGATCCACTCAATGGTTCCATCGTAGTCTTCAGGGGTGATGTCTTTCGGGTCGGAGCCGTCGCGATTCACCACATAGATACGCTGAGCAAGCGGATCGCTGAACACTTTAGCACCTAAAAAAGCAATCCGCTGCCCGTCGGGGCTGTAAATGATAGGTCCCAGTTTACCCTCGGTATCCGTGAGCAGGGAATAATCTCCGCTCGCCAGATCGATGCGATACAGTTCGCTGAACATCAGGTCGAAATCGGCCAGCGGATCGGTGGTGATGCGCACAATGGCCTCATCGCCGTTGGGCGCAACCGCGAAATCCTGAACCAGCCACTCATCGGGCGTCAGGGAACGGGCGTCCTGCCCGTTTAACTCCTGAACATAAAGCCGGACGGCACGGGGCGCCGCGCTCGACACAATCATATCATAGCCAAGCTCTCTGCTCTCGCGAACATCATCAGGCTCGGGATCACGTGAGCGGTACAAGAGGGTCGAGCCGTCGGCAGAAACCGTGAACTGCATTACCCCGAAGGAAGCATCGGTAAGGCGCTCCAGATTTTCACCCGCGGCATCCACAGCATAGACTTGCGTCTGGTCGCTGTGATCGGTGAGGCGGGCGGTGAAGGCCAAACGCCCGTCGGGAAGCCACTGCGGGGCCGAAGCACTTTGAGGATGGGTAATGACCGGAACGGCCTCCCCTCCCTGAGATGGAATAATGAATAGTTCGCTGGAGCTTCGTGCGCGGGGAGCGTCTTCAACAGGCGGCCGGGAGACCGTATAGGCTACATGAGCTCCATCGGGACTCATTACAGTACTGGTGACGGCTCTGGTTTCGGCAACATCCTCAGCCGACAGGCCTTGCTGCTGGGCCGATGTGTTTGTCCAAGCTGCGGAGACGAGCAGGGCCGTAATAAGCAGAAACGAAGATTTATAGAAGCGATTAAAAAACATATTTGTAGGCATCAAAAGTTATTTATTCAGGTTGAAAGATTTGTGATCTGTTCCCGAATAATATCTGTAATCTTCGGGACATACGGAAAACGGGTCTTTAAATCATGAGGCTGCTACCAATGACATGTTTTTCAAGGCAAGCATCCCGGCCCTGGAAAAAAAGCGCATAATCCCTTTATCTCTATGAGTGGGAGCGGGTGCGCCGGAGAGGGGGTGCGACCTGTCCACGGTGCCCGACCCAACGGTCGTTTCTCGCAAGGCCTGGTAATTAACCATGAAAACACAAAAAATGGAATACGATAGATTTATGTTTTTATGATGTTTATGCATGTAGAACCGCTGTTCTTTTTCAGAGAAAAAAACCTTTTCCGGCCCCGGCTCAATCATAAATAACCATAAATGATGTATGAAATCATCCATCAGACTAATTAGCCATCCAGCTTTGAGTTAAGCGCTTTTTTTTATTTATTTGGGCCAGTTCGACACCACAACCATCAATGCTATAGAATACAGGATATGATGATCAGATATGGGATGATAGGCGGCGGAGAGGGGTCTTTTATCGGGGCCGTTCACCGAAAAGCCGCCGCGCTTGACGGCAACTTCGAGCTTGTTTGCGGCTCTTTCAGCAGTAAACCGGAAAAATCTAAAAGTTCGGGCCGGGCGCTCGGGCTGGCTCAAAACAGGGTGTATGCCTCTTTTGAGGAGATGATCGAACAGGAGGCGAAGCTGCCCGAAGACGAACGGATGCAGGCCGTTTCCATCGTTACACCTAACCACATGCATTTTGCCCCGGCTATGAAAGCGCTCCAAAACGGCTTTCACGTAATCATAGATAAACCGATTGCTTTCTCGCTGGATGAAGCCCGGGAAATGGCCCAAAAAGTGAATGAAACAGGACTTGTATTGGCCCTCACCCATACCTATACCGGCTATCCCATGATTAAGGAAGCCCGGCACCGGATCCGAAGCGGGAAAATCGGAAAAGTGCGAAAAATTCTGGTTGAATATCCGCAGGGCTGGCTTGCAACCTTCCTGGAAAGTGAAGGCAACAAACAAGCGTCGTGGCGAACCGATCCGTCCAAATCCGGGGCCGGCGGCGCTACGGGAGATATCGGGACGCATGCGGCCAATCTCGCCGAATACGTCAGTGGGCGTCAGATTACGCAGGTTTGCGCCGATGTTAATATTGTAGTTGAAGGCCGCAAGCTCGATGATGACTCCGCCGCTCTGCTTCGCTTCACCGGCGGAGCCACGGGCAGCCTGATTGCGACTCAGGTAGCGGCCGGAGAAGAGAACGACCTGAAGCTGCGTATTTATGGCGAAAAAGGCGGATTTGTCTGGACTCACACCGATCCCAACTCCCTGCTACACAAACCAATCGACGGGCCCGCCCAAACGCTTCGCGCCGGAAACGCTTATCTCAGCGAGGCCGCAGCTTCCAATCTGAGGCTCCCGCCCGGTCATCCCGAAGGATATCTTGAAGCCTTCGCCAATATTTATAACGCGTTCGCCCGTGCCGTCACCGATCATGCACAGGGCAGTTATACCGTGCCGGAAGACTACGATTTTCCCGGTACCAAAGACGGCGTGCGCGGCATGGCGTTCGTGGAAACCATGATTGCTTCCGGCAAATCGGAAACCAAATGGACCGATTTCATAATTTGATGCTTTTACGGGCACGAAACCTTTCACCCTAACCTAAAACCCAACAGATTTTATGAAAACCATACAGGGACCGGCCATCTTTCTCGCCCAGTTTATTGACAGCAAGCCACCGTTCGACAAGCTTGAAACGCTTTGTGAGTGGGCGGCTTCGCTCGGATACGAAGGTGTGCAAATTCCCACCTGGGAAAACGCGCTGATCGACCTCGACAAAGTGGCTGAAAGCAAAACCTATGCGGATGAATACAAAGGCCGTATTGAGGAAACCGGCGTCAAAATCACCGAGCTTTCCACTCACCTTCAGGGACAACTGGTGGCGGTGCATCCCGCCTATGATGAAATGTTCGATGGTTTTGCTCCGGAAAAATACCGCGGTAATCCTAAAGCCCGTACCGAATGGGCGGTAAGTCAGCTTAAAAAAGCGGCCAAAGCGAGCCAGAATCTGGGCATTGATGTACACGCCAGCTTTTCCGGCGCCCTGATGTGGCACACTCATTATCCGTGGCCGCAGCGACCGGCCGGACTTGTTGAGGAAGGCTTCGCCGAGCTGGCACGCAGGTGGAAACCCATCCTGGATACGTTTGATGAACAGGGTGTGGATGTCTGCTATGAAATCCATGCGGGCGAGGATGTCCACGACGGTGTAACGTTTGAGCGTTTTCTGGAAGCCACCGGAAACCATCCGCGCTGCCGGATTCTCTACGACCCGAGTCATTTTGTGCTTCAACAGCTCGAGTATCTGGACTTCATCGATATCTATCACGAAAAAATCGGGATGTTTCATGTGAAGGACGCCGAATTCAATCCAACGGGGCGAAGCGGCGTGTACGGAGGGTATCAGGGCTGGGCGGATCGGCCCGGACGTTTTCGCTCCCTCGGCGACGGGCATGTGGATTTCAGCGGTATTTTCAGCAAGCTTTCACAGTACGGCTTTGACGGCTGGGCGGTGCTGGAATGGGAATGCTGCATCAAAAGTCCGGAACAAGGCGCAGCAGAAGGTGCGCCCTTCATTGCAAGCCACATCATAGAAGTAACCGACAAGGCCTTCGACGATTTTGCTTCGGCCGGAGCCGACAAGGAACTGAATCGTAAAATACTGGGGCTGAAGTGAGTACCCGAAAAGTCAGCGCAATCTGAGCCTGAATTGAGCCGGGCCGAACGTAAACGGTCCGGCTCTTTGTATATTTACGTGTTAATCGAAATCCGGGCCTGTCCCCTGTCCGCTCAAGCCCGCCTTTAAAACCAATTCTGAATTTAACGTTAACCTTTCTGCCAGATGATTCTTGAACCTGCTCTTCTAAAAAGCTATGTGGAAGAAATGCACGAAGCCCTTCAGCATGAAGAACTTGAAAAAGCTGCTTCGTATGCATCCAAATTATCTGCAAACCGTGTAGCAGCCGTTTTGGGCCAGGCTCCCGAAGAGGTGATTATCCCCTGCCTGATGCTCATGGGAAAAGATAAAGCCGGCGTTATTTTCGGCTACTTCCCTCCCGAGCTGGCTGCCGAACTGCTTGAAGAAACCGATATTGAAACCGTTTCGGAGCTGCTTACTTCCGTACCGGTTGACCGCGCCGCCGATATCATCGCTTTGCTTCCCGATGACATGCAGGACACGGTGCTCGACCGGCTTCTGCCCGACGCGCGGGAGGTGGTCAGCAACCTGATGCACTTTGAACAGGGAACGTCCGGTGCGGCTATGATTGCCTATTACCTGGCCATAAAGTCAGGTGCTACCATAGCCGAAACCCTTCAGGCTGTTTCGGATGCACCGGCCCATATAGAGCATAAATCGTATGTGTACGTCGTGGATGGAGAGCGCAAACTACTTGGTGTTGTCTCTTCCAAAGACCTGCTCCGTCAAAAGCCGGATGCGACCGTGGATTCGGTGATGGTTCCGGATGTCCTGGCCGTTCACACCCATGACCCGGCCCTGGATACGGCCAAAATAATGAGATACCGGCGCTTCCGGCAGATGCCCGTACTCGACGATCAAAAGCGAATCGTCGGGATTGTAGTGCTTGAAGACGCCCTCGATCTTCTTTCCCGCAACGTAGCCGATCAATTTATGGGGATGGGTGGCGCCTCGGTGGAGGAATCTTTTTTCTCCACACCCGGTGAGTCAATAGTGAGAAGGCTTCCGTGGATGACGAGCAACATTTTCCTGAATCTGGGCGCGGTGGCGGTCATCTCGTCTTTTGAAGACACCATCGCAGCGGTCGCGGTGCTTGCCGTTTTCCTGCCAATGATTACCGATATGGGTGGTAACGTAGGGATTCAGGCTCTATCAGTTTCCATCCGGAGTATGGCGCTTGGTGAGGCCCGTCTCAATGATTTCTGGAAAGCCTGCCGTAAGGAATTCATCATCGGTCTGGTAAACGGCCTTGCGCTGGGCTCACTTTTTGCCCTTATCGCCTGGCTGCTGCGCGGCGATCCCACTCTGGGAATTTTAGCAGGTATTGCGCTGGGCGTGAATGTGCTCGTGGCAGGCGTGGTGGGAGGTACGCTCCCGTTTCTGATCAAAAAGCTGGGTAAAGATCCCGCCATGATGACCGGTCCGGTACTGACCACCATCACCGATATTACCGGAGTCAGCATCTACCTCGGGCTTGCAACCCTTTTCCTGAGTGATCTGCTGATGTAGTGCCGGCGAATGAAATTAATGTTGCGTAAACAAATGTTTTTCCTTAGTCTGACTCCCATAATTTTCCCAGGCCTAACAGGTATGAGTTAGTGATATGAGTAAAGGAACCGGTTTTCATGTTGTATGTATTCCACTGAATCGTAAGGAGATAGTTGATTTTCTATATCCGGACCAACCTACGCCCCGCGGCGCAAGTGTTCAGATTGTAGATTTGCGCCCGAGCCTGGAGAATGAAAAGAAATGGAGCCGGAAACTCCGGGAAAATCCGGGGCTCGATACCCTGCTCGAACGGGACCATCCCCGCTATCTCGTCACCCGAAAACATACCGACCGGCTTGTTCCTGCCGAGTTTCTGAAGAACGATCCGGAATACCTCACCCGAAATCTGGGCGGCTGGAGTCCTGTTTTTTTTGGGGTGATAAAGGCCGGTGAAGAAGACTGGAACTCCGATCCCCTGCTTCGCCACGCCGTGAAGCAGAAAAGCTACGGCAACGAGCTTCAGTATCTTGGGGCGGATAAACAACTCGTAGCCCGCAGGGTGAAACTTGAGTGCGATACGGAAAGTGCTGAACAGCCGGCCCGCAGCATCATTCGTCTTCACGACTACCGGGAAACTATGCAGTTCACGAGCGGTCCCGGCGCTATGATGCGCTATGCCGATACTCTTTATGAAAATCTTGTTTCGGACGGGCCGCTTACCGAAGCTGAGGGAAACCGGCCGGGAATTCCGCGCCAGGTCCTCACCGATGAGCTTCTCAGCCAAATGGTACGGATTGAAGCCGAACGCCGGCGGTTCGTTGCCGACGCGATGTCGGACGAGGCCGGGCACATCCGGCA
>PXDL01000185.1 GCA_003566395.1 Balneolia bacterium
CCCTCGCGGATCGCAAAACGGAGACCATCCTCCATCGCAATCGGCTGAATCAGCTCTACGGTCAGGGCTACATTGTCGCCCGGCATAACCATCTCAACGCCGTCGGGAAGTTCACAAATACCGGTTACGTCGGTGGTACGGAAATAAAACTGCGGACGATAGCCTTTGAAAAACGGTGTGTGTCGTCCACCCTCTTCCTTGCTCAGAATATAGACCTCGCAGCTGAATTTCTTGTGGGGCTTTACGCTGTTGGGCTTACACAATACCATACCGCGAACGATCTGATCTTTGTTAATACCCCGCAGCAACAGTCCGGCGTTGTCTCCGGCCTGGCCCTCGGGAAGAAGCTTGCGGAACATCTCAATTCCGGTAACCACGCTCTTCATCTTATCTTCGTTGATACCTACGATATCAATCTCTTCGTTGAGCTTGATCACGCCCCGCTCGATACGACCGGTTGCTACCGTGCCCCGACCGGTGATCGAGAACACATCCTCAACCGGCATCAGAAACGGCTTGTCAACATCACGCTCGGGTGCAGGAATGTACTCATCTACAGCCTTCATCAACTCTACAATTTTCGCTTCCCACTGGGCTTCGCCGTTGAGCGCGCCAAGGGCCGAACCCTGAATTACAGGAATGTCGTCGCCCGGGAATTCGTAGCTTGAAAGCAGCTCGCGTACTTCAAGTTCCACCAGCTCCAGAAGCTCTTCATCATCAACAAGGTCAACCTTGTTCATGAAAACAACCAGAGAAGGTACACCTACCTGACGGGCAAGCAGGATGTGCTCGCGGGTCTGGGGCATAGGACCGTCGGTGGCGGCTACTACAATAATACCACCGTCCATCTGGGCGGCACCGGTAACCATGTTCTTGACATAGTCGGCGTGGCCGGGACAGTCTACGTGGGCGTAGTGACGGGTTTCGGTCTCGTACTCCACGTGAGCCGTAGCAATGGTAATACCGCGCTCACGCTCTTCAGGAGCGTTGTCGATCTCGTCAAAAGCTTTTGCCTGACCCCCGTAGGTATTCGACATCACACGGGTGATAGCCGCCGTAAGGGTGGTCTTGCCGTGATCCACGTGTCCGATCGTTCCAATGTTGACGTGGGTCTTATTGCGTGAAAACGTTTCTTTTGCCATGATTCTAATACTTTTCTTTGTTGATTAGGACTCTTCTAAAATTGTTTTCGCGATGGAATCAGGTACCGGGGCGAATTTTTTAAACTCCATAGAGTAAACCGCACGGCCCTGAGACATAGAGCGCAGATGTGTTGAATAACCAAACATTTCGGCCAGGGGAACTTCGGCTACAATTACCGTGCCTTCTGTTTTGTTATCCATACTTCCGATTACACCACGACGACCGTTCAGGTCCCCCATGATATCACCCATATAATCTTCTGGTGTAATCACTTCTACAGCCATAATTGGTTCGAGGAGAATAGGGCCTGCTTTTCTGGCAGCTTCACGAAATCCGAGTTTGGAGCACACTTCAAAAGAGAGCGCATCGGAATCGACATCGTGATAGGAGCCGTCAAACAAGCGGACTTTAATTCCCTCTACAGGGTAGTTGGCTTGGATACCGTTGGTGAGGCCGGCTTTGAAACCATTCTCACACGGATTAATGAATTCTCTGGGGATATTACCACCTGTAACCTGATTATCGAATTCAAATCCGGTATTGCCTTCCAGAGGAATAAGCTCGAACTGAATATCGGCAAACTTTCCGCGTCCACCCGTTTGTTTCTTGTAGATTTCGCGGTGTGTAACGCTTTTCGTGATGGTTTCGCGATAAGAAACCTGAGGCTTACCAACGTTGGCTTCAACCTTAAACTCACGCTTCAGACGGTCCACGATAATTTCAAGGTGAAGCTCACCCATCCCGGCGATAGTCGTCTGACCGGTTTCATCATCAACATTGGTTTTGAATGTAGGATCTTCTTCAGCGAGCTTGGAGAGGCCGGTGGTAAGCTTGTCGTTATCCGCTTTGGTTTTCGGTTCAACAGCAAGCTTGATAACCGGCTCGGGGAATATCATTTTTTCCAAAAGAATAGGAGCGTCCTCAGAAGAGAGCGTATCACCTGTTCTTACCTCTTTAATACCAACGGCTGCGCAGATATCACCTGCACGAACCTGTTTGATATCTTCTTTGGTATTGGAGTGCATTTTCAGAAGTCGTCCGATACGCTCTTTTTTACCGGTTGAGGTATTCACCACATAAGAACCGGCATCCAGCGTACCCGAGTAAACCCGGATAAATGTCAATTTACCGACATAAGGGTCGGTTGCAATTTTAAATGCAAGGGCGGAGAAAGGCTCATCGTAATCAGGCTTTCTTCTCATTTTAACCGTTTCATCATCCGGATCAACTCCGTCAACAGCTTCAATATCAATAGGAGAAGGCATGAATTGCACGATAGCGTCGAGAAGCGTCTGAACTCCTTTATTCTTAAAGGCTGTTCCGCAGAGCACCGGATTAATATCAAGCGAAAGCGTAGCCTTACGGATAGCTGCTTCAATTTCTTCGGTACTGATCTCTTCTTCCATCAGATATTTTTCCATGAGTTCTTCGTCATGGTCGGCGATGGATTCGATCATGATCTTGCGGTACTCTTCAGCTTTTTCCACAAGATCTTCAGGGATATCGGTAGTAGTATAGGAGGACCCCATTTCCGAGTCTTCCCAAATAATACCTTTCATATCGATCAGATCAACCACACCCTTAAAGTTTTCCTCATTTCCTATCGGAATCTGAAGCGGAACCGGAGTGGCTTTCAGCCTTTGTTTCATCTGTTCGATCACATTGAAAAAATCAGCACCGGTACGGTCCATTTTGTTCACAAAGGCCATGCGCGGAACTTTATACTTGTTCGCCTGGCGCCAAACGGTTTCAGACTGAGGCTGCACAGCGCCTACGGCACAGAAAACAGCTACAGCGCCGTCAAGCACACGAAGTGAACGTTCCACCTCGATGGTGAAATCCACGTGGCCCGGAGTATCGATAATATTAATGCGGTGATCTTTCCAGAAACAGGTTGTCGCTGCCGAGGTAATGGTAATTCCGCGCTCACGCTCCTGCTCCATCCAGTCCATGGTGGCGTCGCCGTCATGTACTTCACCGATTTTATGCGAAATACCGGTATAGAACAAAATGCGTTCTGTAGTAGTGGTTTTACCGGCATCAATATGGGCCATAATGCCGATATTGCGTGTTTTCTTGAGGGCGTCTATTACTTTTGTTGCCATTATACTGTTACTCTGTAATATTTAATTAAAACCTGAAATGGGCGAATGCTTTGTTAGCTTCGGCCATGCGGTGGGTTTCATCGCGCTTGCGTACGGCCCCACCTTCATTGTTAGCCGCGTCCATGAGTTCACGCGAAAGTCGACGGGACATTGATTTGTCGTTTCTGTTTTTCGCAGAACGGATAATCCAGCGCATACTAAGTGCCGTGCTCCGTTCCTGACGAACTTCAATAGGTACCTGATAGGTAGATCCACCGACGCGACGGCTTTTAACCTCAATCATCGGTGCCGTATTAGACAGGGCTTCACGAAATACTTCAATTCCCGGTTTGCCGGTTTTCTCTTCAATAATTTCAAAAGCCTGATAGAGAATCTTACGTGCAACACTTTTCTTGCCGTCTTTCATAAGACAGTTCACAAAACGTGTTACTGCTTTATCTCTGAATTGCGGGTCAGCTATAACCTCACGAGTTTCTGCTTTTTTTCTACGCATGATGCAATCTGGTAAACGTTAAACTTATTTACTGCCCTTGGGCTTTTTGGTACCGTAAAGACTACGGCCTTGCTTGCGCTCATTTACGCCGGCCGTGTCGAGAGCACCACGAATAATGTGGTAGCGAACACCGGGAAGATCTTTCACCCGGCCGCCTCGGATCAAAACAATACTGTGCTCCTGAAGGTTGTGGCCTTCTCCCGGAATGTAGGCCGAAACCTCAATCTTATTAGTCAGACGAACACGGGCTACTTTTCTTAATGCAGAATTTGGCTTTTTAGGTGTTGTTGTATAAACTCGGGTACAAACACCTCTGCGCTGCGGGCATGCCTGCAAAGCGGGAGCAGTGGTTTTCACCTTTTTACTCTTCCGTCCTTTACGTATTAACTGTTGTATTGTAGGCACTCTGTTATTTTGTTAAGTGAGTAACTTTTTAAAAATCCAAAGACTGCTAATATAGGGGTCATTAACTCAAAAGTCCACCATATATTTATACTAAATGCGCCTCTTCCTCCAGTCGGCCAACTTATCACTTCATATTCTCATGATCGGGCTTTTTTCATCATCAATAAACAACTACTGATATATATCTTTATATCAATATATGTTTCTTAAAAAGCTCAATATTACCCCCGCGCGCAAAAAAGCATTGCTGTCCGCCGGTATTCAGTCAGATTGGGATCTTCTCAACTTTGCCCCCCGACGGTATCTGGACCGAAATTCACTAAGCCCTATCGGCAGCCTCTCCGGCGACGAGGAGACTACTATAGCAGCGCGGGTAATCCGGACCGAGATGATCACCCGGGGGAAAAAACGTTTTGAAGCTATACTGGCCGACGAAACCGGACAGCTTAAGTGTGTATGGTTCAGAGCCACCGGCTACTTCAGCAAGATGATTAAGAAAGGTGAAGTCATTACTGCTTTCGGCAAAACAAAGCGTTACGGCCGCTTCCTGTCTATGGCCCATCCCGAAATAGATTTCATCCGAAATCCATCGGAAAACCTCAAGACACTCGGCACGATTCCCGTGTACCCGGGCAATCAGTTTTTTAAGAAAACCTACATCACCAGTCCTGTTCTTCAGCAATGGGCAATTTCACTGCTCGAACATTACAAGCCCGGGGAATTTCTTCCATCCGAGATCCTAAATGAGTTCGGCCTGCCTCAGCGTGGTGAAACCTACAGAATGCTTCACCAGCCTGAGTCTATGCGTGAGGCGCTTCAGGCCCTGAAACGGCTAAAGTTTGAAGAACTCCTGCTCTTTGAGCTTGCCGTTCATTATCTAAAACTCAGAAAAGCCCGCCGCACCAGTCATATTGTAGTTAACAAACCGGGATCCCTGACACGCAGGTTTTTTAATCAGATATTGCCCTTCAAGTTAACAGACGGTCAGAGTTCCGCACTAAGGGATATTAAAAATGACGTTAGCAGCGGGGTTCAAATGAACAGGCTGTTGCAGGGTGATGTGGGCTCAGGAAAAACCGTAGTTGCCCTTGGTGCCATGTTGATGCTGCTCGACCACGGTTACCAGGCCGCATTCCTGGCTCCAACCGAGGTTTTGGCCGAACAGCATTTCCGGACACTTTCCGGTTATCTCGAACCCCTTCAGACCGATATTAGGCTACTCACCGGTAAACGCACCGCCAAACAAAAACGCGAGATACTGGAACAGCTGGCTTCCGGCACCACGCAGATCGCTGTCGGTACCCATGCCATCATACAAGACAATGTTATATTTAAAAATCTCGGACTTGTTGTCATTGATGAACAGCACCGGTTCGGGGTTATTCAACGGGCTCATTTTCATAAGGAAGAGAATTCTCCGCATGTTCTCAGCATGTCGGCCACGCCTATTCCCCGCTCTCTGGCTATGACGGTTTTCGGTAAGCTTGATATTTCGGTAATTAAAGAACTTCCCTCAGGCAGAAAACCCGTACGGACTGCGGTTAGAATGGAAAAAAAACGTCCCGATGTGTACAATTTCCTTAGAAATGTTTTGAAAGACGGCGGTCAGGCCTATGTTGTTTTTCCTTTAGTCGAAGAGTCGGAAGCGATGGATCTGAAAAACGCGGTGGCAGGATTCGAACATATAAGCAGAGAATTTCCTGAATTCAAAGCCGGGCTTTTACACGGGAAAATGAAGCCGGACGAAAAAGACCGGGTAATGAAGGCCTTTGAATCCGGCGAAGTTCACATCCTGGTTTCCACTACGGTCATTGAGGTTGGCATTAATGTACCCAATGCTTCAGTAATGATTATCGAACATGCGGAAAGGTTCGGCTTATCGCAGCTGCATCAGCTCAGAGGCCGGATTGGACGGGGTTCACGCCAAAGCTACTGTATTCTGATGGCCGATGTAAAGCAGACACGGATCGCACGTGAGCGGCTTTCTACCATGACTTCCTCCAACGACGGTTTTCACATAGCCGAAACCGATCTCCGGCTGCGGGGTCCCGGTGATTTTCTCGGAACCAGGCAAAGCGGACTTCCCGAATTCAAATTTGCCGATCTCATCGAAGACGAGCCTATGCTCTGTGAAGCAGCTTCACTTGCTGAAAAAATACTGGCCGATCATCCTGAACTGGATCACCCTTCTCTACATACACTTCAAGATCACTTTTTCACCTATCTGAAGGAAAAGAAAGCATTTTTCGAAATGATGTAAGCTCAGTCAGTAAACCCTTTTTACTGATAATCCCATTCTTATTTTTTACGCTTGCGCAGATTGTGATCAAGGAACTTCTTACGGATACGCAGACTCTTCGGGGTAACCTCAAGCAGCTCATCATCTTCTATATATTCAAGACACTGTTCAAGAGAGTACTGAAGCGGTGTATTAATACGTACCGTATCCGCACTTTGAGCCGCCCTGTGGTTTGTCAGGTTTTTCTTCTTTACAACATTCACAAGAAGGTCGTCGGACCGGCTATTCATTCCTACAACCTGGCCTGCATACACCTCTGAACCGGTTTCAGAGAAAAACTGCCCCCGATCTTGAAGGCCTTCAAGGGCATAGCCTGTAACCACGCCTTTTTCCAGCGCGACCATTGAACCGCTTTTGCGTCCGGGAAGGTCTCCCCGGTGAGGCTCATAATCGAAAAATTGCTGATGAATAATAGCCGTGCCTTTGGTTTCGGTGAGGACTTCATTCCGGAACCCGATTAACCCGCGGGACGGCACTTTAAACGCAAGTCGGTTGTACTCCAGCTCCTGCGTCATGGACTCCATAATCCCTTTTCGCATAAGCAGAATATCAATAACCCGGCTTGCATACTCTTCAGGTACCTGTACGATTACTTCTTCAACCGGCTCAAATAAGTTACCACCTTCCTCTTTGATGATTACCTCGGGCCTTGATACTGCGAACTCGTACCCTTCTCTCCGCATGCTCTCAATAAGTATTGAAAGCTGTAGTTCTCCGCGTCCGGCCACCCGGTACACATCAGGGCTTTCGGTCGGGGAGACCCGAAGGGAAACATTCGTTCGCAACTCCTTAATGAGTCTGTCTCTTATTTGGTTTGATGTAACAAATTTCCCTTCCAAACCGGCAAACGGCGAATCATTTACCCGAAAAAACATCGAAATGGTAGGTTGATCAATATCGTAATATGTTACCGGATTTAGATCGGATTCGTCTGTGAGCGTATCACCTATACCTGTGTCTTCATATCCGGCCAATGCCAGGATATCACCGGCTCTACCTTCATCGGCAGCTACTTTTTCCAGACCGTTATAGGTGAAGAGTTTGGTAACCCGTGCCTTTTCTTTTACTTCGCCCTCTCTGCTTAGCAAAACCACAGACTGATTTCGTTTTACAACTCCCTGCTCAACCCGGCCTATAGCGATACGACCCACGTAGTCATTCCACTCAACGTTGGATACCAGCATCTTGAACGACTTTTCATAGTTGGTTTCCGGAGCAGGTACATGACTTACTATAGTTTCAAACAAAGGCGTAAGATCTCCTCCCTCATCCAACTCAGGAGAGAGTGAAGCTATTCCTTTAATCCCTATTGCGTATAATACAGGAAAATCAAGCTGATCATCGTCTGCTCCAAGATTTACAAAAAGATCAAAAATTTCATTCAATACGTCATCAGGCCGGGCATCGTGACGGTCTATTTTATTAATTACTACGATGGGTCGATAGCCGAGCCCCAGCGATTTTTTCAAGACAAATCTTGTTTGTGGTAAAGGTCCCTCGGCTGCATCAACAAGTAATAAAACACCGTTTACCATTTTTAGAATTCGTTCAACCTCACCCCCGAAATCTGCGTGACCCGGCGTATCCACGATATTAATTTTCGTCTCGTTCCATAACACCGCGGTATTTTTTGCGGAAATAGTGATCCCTCTCTCCTTTTCAAGATCACCCGAATCCATCACGCGTTCTTCGAGTTCCTGATGCTCTCGAAAGGTTCCGCTTTGCCTGAGAAGCTGATCAACAAGAGTGGTTTTTCCATGATCAACATGGGCAATGATGGCGATATTTCTTATGGGGTAGGTCATGGTTTGAAGCGTAGGTGGAAATAGTTGTTAAAGTTATATATGAGAGTAGCACACGAGCTGATTTGTCAAGAGCCTTCGGTATTTATACTCTGCATATATAAGGTTGATGAGTCGTTATTCAGCATATAAGATGATTAACGGCTATGGGGTAACTACGTATTGTGTAATATGATTCACAAAAAAGCCCTGGACACGTTCTTGGGTGTCAGGGCTTGGTTGTGTAAAAAAAAGGATGAGGCGGCGACCTACTCTTCCGCTTGGGGCAGTACCATCGGCGCTGGGGAGCTTA